>JAMLIB010000010.1 GCA_023954415.1 Trueperaceae bacterium | reverse complement strand
GTGGTTCACAGGGGGGCGGCGCCCCCAGCGGCCGCCCCCCCGCTCCTGATGACTGACGAGCGCTGGGCGCTCAGTGCTGCGGCTTGGCCGTCTCCGTCGTGCTGGCGGGCAGCACGGGCAGCTGCAGCGCGTACGCGGGGATCTCGCCCTCGAGCGTGGCGTAGAAGGCCATCAGCGCGTCGAGGTCCTCGTCCGTTAGTTCGCGGCCGAGCTGGACGCGGGCCATGATCTGCGTGGCGTCGCGCAGGTCCCACACGGAGCCGTCGTGGAAGTAGGGGTACGTGCGGGTGATGTTGCGCAGCGTCGGGACCTTGAAGATGTAGAGGTCCTGGGTCTCGTGGGTGACGGCGAAGCGCCCGACGTCCATGCCCATGGTAGGGGTGTCGATGGTGACGAACTCGCGCGTGGCCTCCCAGTACGACTCCACGACGCCGAAGCGTTGCAGCGAGTTGCCGCCGACGGTCGTGCCGCTGTGGCAGCCGGCGCAGCCGTAGCTGATGAACGTCTGCAGGCCCGTCTTCTCGAGGTCGGAGAGGGCGCTCTGGTCGCCGGCCAGGTAGGTGTCGAAGCGCGCGGGCGTGATGAGGGTGCGCTCGAAGGCGCCGATGGCGTTGGCGACGTTCGCGTACACGAGCGGCTCGGCCTGGTCGGGGAAGGCCATGGCGAAGAGCTCGGCGTACTGCGGGATGGAGGAGAGCCGCGCGATGGCGAACTCCTGGGACGGGATGCCCATCTCGATCGGGTTGAGGATGGGGCCGCCCGCCTGCTCCTCGACGTCCTTGGCGCGGCCGTCCCAGAACTGCGACGCCTGCAGTGCGGCGTTCATGACGGTCGGCGAGTTGCGCGGGCCCTGGGCCCAGCCGTGGCCGGTGGCCGTCTCGAGGTTGTCGACGCCGTACGTGGCGATGTTGTGGCAGCTGTTGCAGGAGAACACGCCGGAGAGGGAGAGGCGGGGCTCGTAGTAGAGCATCTTGCCGAGCTCGACCTTGGCCTCCGTGACGGGGTTCTCGGGGTTGGCGGCGACGTCTGGCAGAGGAGCGAAGAGCGCCTGCGCCGTCCGCAGGAGCTGGTCGCCTTGCGCGTCGCCCCCTTGAGCGGTGGCGTTGGCGGCCAGGGTGAGGCTCAGGATCGTTAGCAACGTGACGATTAGGGTGGGGCGTCTCCTCGCCGGCATGGCAGTCCTTTCTCGGCGGCCGACCGGCCGCGACACCATGAGGCTAGCCATCGGAATGGTTCCGACGAAAGTACAACTGTCCCGTTCCCGGACGGCCGCCCTCACGTCAGGGGCGGCGTATCCCGGTCGTCGCACGGCCCCGGCCACGTGAGTGCGTATAGTTGCCCAAGCGTGTTGAGCGTACTCATCCTCTTGCTGCTCACCCTGGCCAACGGGGTGCTCGCCATGGCCGAGATCGCCGTGGTCTCGGCCAACAAGCTCCGTCTCCAGCAGAAGGCGGAGGGCGGCGACGCGAACGCCAAGCGCGCCCTCGCCCTCGCCGAGAACCCCAACAACTTCCTCTCCACGGTGCAGGTCGGCGTGACCCTCGTGACCGTCTTCTCCGGCGCCTTCGGCGGCGCGGCGCTGTCCGGGCCCCTCGCCGACGTGCTGGGGCGCATCGCCTGGCTCCGGGACGTCGCGCAGCCGGTCGCGTTCGCCGTCGTCGTCGTACTGATCTCCTACTTCTCGATCGTGGTCGGTGAGCTCGTCCCCAAGCGCATCGGCCTGAACGACCCCGAGCGCATGGCCATGCGCCTCGCCGGCGTGATGGGCTTCCTCGCGGCGCTCACGCGCCCCCTCGTCTTCTTCCTCGGCGCCTCCACCGACTTCCTCCTGCGGCTCCTGCGCGTGAAGCAGAACGATGGCGAGGAGATCAGCGAGGAGGACATCGACATGATGATCGCCCAGGGACTGCGCGCCGGCGTCATCGAGCCGGCCGAGCAGGAGATCATCGAGAACGCGTTCTGGCTCGGGGAGCGGAAGGTCAACGCCATCATGACGCCGCGTCCGGAGGTCGCCTGGCTGGACGTCGAGGCGAGCCCGAGCGACGTCCTCGAGCAGGTGCGCGATGAGCCGCACGGGCGCTACCTCGTGTGCGAGGGCGACCTCGACCAGGTCGTCGGGTTCGTGGCCGTCCGCGACCTCTTCGCGGGCGAGTTGAGCGGCGCCGACCTGGACCTGAGGAGCGTCATGCGCAAGCCCCTCATGGTCCCCGAGACCCTCCCGATCCTCGCGCTCCTCAACAACTTCAGGGAGTCCAGGACGCACTTCGCGGTCGTGCTGGACGAGTACGGCGGTGTCGAGGGCATCGTCACGCTCTCCGACATCCTCGAGGAGCTCGTCGGCGACATCCTTCCGCCCGGCAGCGAGGACGCGCCGGAGGTAGTCGAGCTCGGCGATGGTGCGTGGCGCATCCAGGGCTCGATCCACGTCGACGACCTGGTGGACGAGCTTGGCCTACAGGACGAGGTCGTGCCGGAGGGCGCCGGCTACCAGACGCTCGGTGGTCTGCTCGCCGACCGCCTAGGACGCGTGCCGCAGGTCGGCGACGAGACCGTCTGGAACGGCTTCCGCTTCGTGGTGGAGGAGATGGACGGTCTGCGGGTCGACTGGGTGGTCGTCACCCGCGTCGTCGAGGAGGATGCGAGCGGCGAGTGAACTCGCTTCAGCCCCCGACGCGCTCCGCGAAGTCCGCACGCCCCTCCGCGATCTCGTCGCGCTCGAAGCCGCCCTCGGTAAGCTCCTTGTCCTTCAACTCCTCGAGAGCGGTGTAGAAGGCGTCAGCGGTGGCGGCCACCTCCAGACGCTGCTCGAACCCCGTGCTGTTGTCGAGCCAGTCGAAGAGCGCGTCCTCCGCGCGCGAGTAGCGCCGGCCGGCGAACTCGTAGCGGAAACGCCGCTCGTAGGTGCTGAGCGGCCACGCGTCCTCATGCACGGCGGCGAGGAGAGCCTGCACGCGCTCGTCGAGGTCGGCTTCCCCGAGCCGCTCGGCACCTGCCTCCAGGAACATGGCCAGCGCGGAGTTGCGCAAGGCGAGGACCTCCGGGTCCTCCGCGTCGGCGCCGCCCGCGATGGCCACCTCCGCCTCCGTGCTCAGCAGGGCGCCGAAGACGTACGCCCGCTCGCCGTCGACGTGCCCCGCGGTGCCTATCACGCCGATCAGGTCCTCGAGGCCCAGCCGCCTCACCAGGCTTCGGCTCGTGCCGAGGTTGGCCAGGTACAGGTCGTCGAGTTGGCTCTCGGCCGCGGCGACGTCGAACCGTGCCATCTCGACCGTGCTGGAGCGCGCCTGGAGGATCTTGGCCATGAGCGCGGCCAATTGCTGCATGGTGCGCTCGATCAGTTCGTCTCTTATGGGCACCCGCCTACGGTATTACATCGGCGGCGGGTGCCCCGTCGGCGGCCCCCGCGCGCCGACCTCCTGCCCAGCACCCTCGTGTTCGAACGAAGGTTGTTGCTTAACCTCAGCTAAGCGCGCTCGTAAGCCAAGGTTGATCGCTAACCTTGGTTCACTCCCCATGAGACAGAAAACGACGCCGTGCGCCCGGGTCTCGCGCAGGGACCGCGGATCGTGGGCGTTCATCGCGAAGACTGGCGTGCGCCGGGGCCTCCGCGTAATATCCTGCGCAACATGGCTCTGACAGACATCGAGCTGCGCGTGCTCGGCGCCCTGGTAGAGAAGGAGCGCACCACGCCGGAAGCGTACCCGCTGAGCAGCCAAGCCCTCCATACGGCCTGTAACCAGAAGACGAGCAGGGAGCCTGTCACCGACTATCACCTCCAGGACGTGCTCGCCGCCGTGCAGCGCCTGCACGACAAGGGCCTCGCCGCCACCGTGCAGGAGGTCAGCGACCGCGTGCCCAAGCACCGCCACAAGCTCGCGCAGGCGTGGTCGGTCGACGCCAGGGAGCTGGCTGTCCTGAGCGTCCTCATGCTCCGCGGTCCCCAGACGCCCGGAGAGCTGCGCACGCGCACGGAGCGCTACACGACGTTCCCGGACATCGGGAGCCTCGAGCGGGTCCTGGTCGGCCTGGCCGAACGGCGCACGCCGCTCGTGGAGAACCTCGGCCGCGGCCCAGGCCAGAGCCAGGACCGCTGGGCCCACAAGCTCGGCCTCGACGAGGAGCGCATGCAGCCGCGCGTGCGCTCGCGCCAGTCGGAGGAAGCGCAAGGTGGGCACGTCCACGGCGCGCACGACGGGCACCCGGCGAACGGCTCCGCCCTCGCGGTGCTGCTGAGGCGCGTGGAGGACCTCGAGCGGCGCGTGGCGGAGCTGGAGGCGAGCGCAGGGGGGTGAGCGCCGCCAGCGCGGGCGTAGGGCAAGCGGCTGAGGCGCGGCACGCGCGCCTTGGGCGGCTCGCGTCCGAGCGGTTCGACTTGCTCGTCATCGGGGGAGGGGCCACGGGTGCCGGAGCGGCTCTGGACGCGGCCAGCCGGGGCTTGAAGGTGGGGTTGGTCGAGCGCTTCGACTTCGCCCAAGGCACGAGCAGCCGGAGCACGAAGCTCGTTCATGGTGGGGTGCGCTACCTCGAGCAGGCGGTGAAGCACGCCGACCGCAGCCAGTTCCGCCTGGTACGTGAGGCCCTGCACGAGCGCGCACGGCTGTTGAGGAACGCGCCGCACCTGGCGCGCCCGCTGCCCCTACTCACGCCCGTATACGGCGCGCTCGAGCTCCCTTACTACTTCACGGGCCTGAAGCTCTACGACATGCTGGCCGGCAGGGCGAACTTGCGTCCCAGCCACCTCGTCGGCCGGGCGGAGGCCCTGGCGCGCTTCCCGATGCTCAAGCACGAGGGCTTGAAGGGTGCCGTCGAGTACTACGACGGTCAGTTCGACGACGCTCGGATGAACGTGACGCTCGTCAGGACGGCCGAGGCGCACGGCGCCGCCGTCTGCAACCATGTCGAGGCGCTGGCGCTCGTGAAGCGCGACGGCCGCGTGACCGGCGTGGTGGTGGCGGACCGCGTTGCAGCCACCGCCCCGCCTTTCGAGATCGCCGCGCGCGTCGTCGTCAACGCCACGGGCCCCTTCGCCGACGCCGTGCGCACGCTGGACGACCCCGACGCCGAGCCGATGCTGAAGGCCAGCTCCGGCGTCCATGTCGTGCTGCCCGCGCGGTTCAGTCCCTCCGACACGGGGCTGCTCATCCCTCACACGGAGGACGGTCGCGTGCTCTTCCTCCTGCCGTGGCAAGGGCGCACGCTCGTCGGCACCACGGACAGCCCGGCCGCCGTCGAGCCCGAGCCGCTGCCGGAACAGAGCGCCATCGAGTACATCCTCAGGCACGTGCGCCGCTACTTCGACCTACCCGTGGCGCGCTCCGACGTCCTCGCGGCCTGGAGCGGCCTGCGCCCGCTCGTCGAGCTCGGCCACGAGGGCGCGTCGACGGCGCGGCTCTCGCGCGATCACGCGATCGTCACTAGCGCCTCTGGCTTGGTGACGATCGCCGGAGGCAAGTGGACCACGTACAGGCGTATGGCGGAGGACGTCGTCGACGAGGCGGTCGGAGTAGGCCGGCTCGAGCCGCGCACAGGCTCCCGGACGAAGGACCTCCCCCTCATGGGTGCGGAGGGGTTCGACCAGAACGGCTACACGGCGTTGATGCGTGATCGCGGCCTGCCGGAGGACGTCGCCAGGCACCTCAACTCCGCCTATGGCGCCTTGGCCCCGCTGGTGCTGGACGCCGGCGCGGGCACGGAGCGGCTGGCGGACGGGTACCCGTACATAGAAGCCGAGGTCGCCTACGCGCGCGATCACGAGTACGCCTGCTACCCGGACGACGTGCTCGCCAGACGGCTGCGGCTGGCTTTCCTCGACGAGGGCGCGGCGGCCGCGGTGCGCGCGCGGGTGGCCGACCTCATGCGCTCATCGGCGTGAGGCCCCGCCGGTGGTGAGCCCATCGTCGACGAGCACCGCGCGCTTGCCCGCGAGGTCCAGTGGCGGCCTCCCGGCGCGGTAAATGGCCTCCCGGCGCAGCAACTCGCGCCGCTCGCGCTCCGCGACCTTCTCGATGGCCAGGGAGCGCAAGGGCAAGTTGCCTAGGCGGTCATGGCGACCGGCCGGGTGATCCTCGTCGGCGGTCCGGTTCCCGGCCGCCGGACCGCTGCTACGATGCTTGGCATGACTACACCGTCTTTCGCGGACCGCCTGGAGGCGTACGCAGAGCTACTCGTCAGGGTCGGGGTCAACGTGCAGCCGGGCCAGAAGCTGCTCGTGCGCGCGCCCGTCTCCGCCGCGCCGTTGGTGCGCCTGGTGAGCGACATCGCCTACCGGATCGGCAGCCCGTACGTAGAGATCCTGTGGAGCGACGACGCCGTCACGCGTTCCCGCTTCCTCCACGGCCCGGCCGGGAGCTTCGGGATCATCCCGCAGTACCGCGCCGACGCCATGAACAGCCTTGCCGCCGAGGGCGCCGCCTCGCTCGCCATCCTGGCGGACGACCCCGACGCGCTCGCCGGCACCGAGCCGGAGCGGTTCGCGGCCTACCAGAAGGCGTGGCGTCCGGTCATACGTCCGTACACCGACCTGGCCATGAGCGACCGCATCCCCTGGTGCGTTGCCGCGGCCGCCGCGCCGGAGTGGGCCCGCAAGGTGTTCCCCAACGTGGCGGAGGACGAGGCCGTCGGCGCCCTCTGGGACGCCATCTTCACGGCCACGCGCGTGCTGGAGGCCGAGCCCGTCGCCGCGTGGCGGGAGCACGACAAGGACCTCACCCGCCGCAAGCAGACCCTCAACGAGCGCCGGTACGCGGCTCTGCGCTTCCGAGCGCCCGGAACGGACCTGCGCGTCGGGTTGGCCGAAGGCCACCTGTGGGACGGCGGCGGTTCCACCCTACCCAACGGCGTCGGCTTCGTGGCGAACATGCCGACAGAGGAGGTCTTCACCGCACCGCACCGCGAGCGCGTCGACGGCGTCGTGCGCGCCAGTATGCCGCTCGCGTACAACGGCATCCTCATCGACGACTTCTCGCTGGAGTTCAAGGACGGCGTGGTGGTCAGGGCCACGGCCGGCGCAGGGCAGGGGGCGCTGGACGACATCCTGGACACCGACGCCGGCGCGCGCCGCCTGGGCGAGGTCGCGCTCGTGCCCGCCTCCAGCCCGATCGCCAAGACCGGCCTGCTCTTCCTCGAGACGCTCTTCGACGAGAACGCCGCCTGCCACATCGCCCTCGGCCGTGGCTACGTGAACTGCCTGCAAGGCGCCCAGACCATGACCGAGGAAGAGCGCCTCGCGCACGGCCTGAACGACTCGCTCGCCCACGTCGACTTCATGATCGGCTCAGACCGGATGGACATCGACGGCGAGCTACCCGACGGTTCGAGCGAGCCGGTCATGCGCAAGGGCGAGTGGGTGGGCTGACCGAGCCTCCGACGCTTGGCGACGCCAGGCGCCTCCTGGCGGAGGTCTTCGGCTACCCGGACTTCCGAGGCGCCCAGGGGCAGGTCGTCGAGCACCTGCTTGGCGGCGGCGACGCCCTCGTCCTCATGCCGACGGGCGGCGGCAAGTCGCTCTGCTACCAGCTCCCGGCGCTCTTGCGTCCCGGCGTAGGTGTGGTCGTCTCGCCGCTGATCGCGCTCATGCACGACCAGGTGAGCGCGTTGCGTCAGGTGGGCGTCAGCGCCGCGTACCTCAACTCGAGCCTCGAGCCCGCGGAGGCGCGGGCCGTGGAGCGCGACGTGGCCGAGGGGCGCATCGACCTCGTGTACGTGGCGCCCGAGCGCCTGCTCACACCCGGCTTCCTCTCGCTCCTCGACCGACTGCCCCTCTCGCTCTTCGCGATCGACGAGGCGCACTGCGTCTCGGCCTGGGGCCACGACTTCCGGCCGGAGTACATCGGCCTGGGCGTGCTGGCCGAGCGCTACCCTTTAGTCCCGCGCGTGGCCCTCACAGCCACGGCCGATGCAGCCACCCGGCGCGAGATAGTCGAGAAGCTCCACCTGGAGGGTGCGCGGCGCTTCGTCTCCAGCTTCGACCGACCGAACATCGACTACCAGGTCGTGGAGAAGGTGGACGCCAGGCGCCAGTTCCTCGCCTTCTACCGCGAGAAGCACGTCGGGCACGCGGGCATCGTCTACTGCCTTTCGCGTAGGAGCGTAGATGCCACGGCAGCCTGGCTCGTCGCGCAAGGCGTTAACGCCCTCCCGTATCACGCCGGCCTGAGCGCAGAGACGCGCCGTGAGCACCAGGAACGCTTCCTGCGCGAGGACGGCGTCGTGGTGGTGGCTACCATCGCCTTCGGCATGGGCATCGACAAGCCGGACGTGCGCTTCGTCGCCCACCTCGACCTGCCGAAGAGCCTCGAGGGCTACTACCAGGAGACGGGCCGCGCGGGCCGCGACGGCGAGAGCGCGGACGCCTTCATGACCTACGGACTGCAGGACGTCGTGCAGGTGAGCAGGATGCTCGCGGAGGGCAACGGCAGCGAGGCGTTCAAGCGCGTCGAACGCCAGCGCCTCGAGGCGCTGCTGGCCTACTGCGAGACGCCCGGGTGCCGCCGTCAGACCCTGCTCAGCTACTTCGGCGAGCGGCTCGAGGAGCCGTGCGGGCACTGCGACACGTGCCGCGAGCCCGTCGCGACCTTCGACGGCACCGTCGCCGCCCAGAAGCTCCTCTCCACGGTCGTGCGCACGGGGCAGCGCTTCGGTGCCGGGCAGGTCATCGACGTGCTGCTCGGACACGCCACGGAGCGCGTGCTGAGCTTGGGGCACGACCGTCTCAGCACGTTCGGCATCGGCACGGAGCTAGACGAGCGCGGTTGGCGCTCCGTCGTGCGCCAACTCCTGGCCAACGGGCAGCTGCTGCCGGACCCGGACGGCTTCGGTGGTCTCGTCCTCGGCCCTGGCGCGGCGGCCGTTCTGCGTGGTGAGCGGACGGTCGAGCTGAGGAGCGACCGCGAGCGTGCACGGCCGACGGCGCGGCGCTTACGAGGCCTAGCGGCCTCTGGCGAGGCCGGCGGCCCTGACGGCTTCGGCGGCTCGGACGCCGCTTTCGCCGGTCCCGCCGAGGAGGCCCTCTTCCAGGCGCTGCGGGCCTTGCGCCTTGAGATCGCCAAGGAGCAGGGCGTGCCGCCTTACGTCGTCTTCCACGACAAGACGCTGCGCGAGATGGTGGCGACGGCACCCCGCAGCCTGTCCGAGCTCGCGACCGTGCCGGGTATCGGCGCCGCCAAGCTGACGCGTTACGGCGAGAGGTTCCTCGAGGTGCTCCTGGCCGAGCGGTGAACCGGGCTCGCCCGGACCCCTGCCTAGACCTAGTTGGCTCGGTACCTGGCCCCGCCCCTGCCGAGAGGAGAGGGCGGACTACCCTTCTGAGCGTCTAGGAGGTGAACCAAAGTTAGCCGCTAACCTTCGCTACGAAGGTCGGTCAACTGAAGTTATGCGACAACCTAAGTTGAGGCCCAAGGGTGTTGGAAAGACCCCTGGCATCCTCTGGCCTCCGGTCACGTACGACCTGGGCGACCCGCAGGCCGCCATTCCCGCGCGCATAGCCGAGGTCGACCTTGGCAGGCTTGGCGCCACCGCCGCGCGGCTCGAGCGCGCCGCCAACGAGATCGTGCGGTTCGACACGGAGGCGGCGCTCACGGGCGCGCCGGCCGCGGGCCTGCTGACGTGGGTCGAAGGGGTTTCGAGCGCGCGGATCGCGCGCCTCTACGATTCGCCCGAGCGGGTGTGCCTGGCCGAGACCGGCCGCGGGCGCTGGAGGCTGGCGGCTAGGGTCGCGGCCTCCGTGCGCGCCACCGGACTGGCCCTGGCTGCGGCGACCGCAGAGCTCCCGGCAGCGCAGGTGGCGGAACGGCTGCACGAGTGCGTCTCCGGCGTGGGCGTGCTCGGGTCGAGGTGGCGGAGTGGGCTGGTGCTGGAACCGCCGCCGCCGCGGGCGCACACCCTGCACCTCGCGGGCGTTAGCCACGTGAAAGCGCGTTTGGCCGAGTTCGTGCCGCCGCGCCCGGAGCGCGTCGAGGCGGCCATGCGCGACCTGGCCTCGTTCATGGCGCGGGACGACCTCCAGACGCTGGCCCAGGCGGCAGTCGGTCATGCGCAGCTACTTACGATCCGGCCGTTCACCGTTGGCACCGGGCGCACGGCGAGGGCTCTGGTGCAAACCGCGCTGCGTGCCAAGGGCTTGACCTGCGGTGCGGCCGTGCCGTTCTCGGCGGTGTTGCGGCGGCGGCGGCGCGAGTTCCAGCTAGCACTTCGAGCCTACAGGCGAGGCGATGCCAGGCCGCTGCTGGAACTCTATGCCGCAAGCGCGGCGCTGGCCGTTGCCTTGGGCAGGCGGGTGCGCGGGGAGGTGGAGGACCTCGTCGAGGACTGGGACCGGCGGCTCGGCGGGACGAGGCTGGGTAGCGCGGCACGGGGCCTGCTGCCGTACATGGTCGAGGTGCCGGTCTTCGGCGCCTTGCAGGCCGCCACGGCGCTCGGGGTCTCGAAGGAGGCCGTGTACGCGGCCTGCGCTCAGCTGGCTGGGCTGGGTATCGTCCGGACTGTCGACCCGAGCGCGCGGCGGGACAAGCTCTGGTGCGCGCCGGAGGCTCTTGCCTTGCGCGTCCGCGCCGTGAGTCAGGTCGAGGGCGATCACGGGGGTTTTCGGAGTCGACCTACCGCACCTCGCTGCCGTCCGGCAGGTCGCGTTCCAACGTGATGAGCCCCAGCGTGCCGTCGGGTCCCTCGCCGGAGAGGATCATCCCCTGGCTCACGATGCCCCGGAGCTTCACCGGCTTCAGGTTGGCCACGGCGACGAGCTTCTTGCCCACCAGGTCGGCCGGGTCGTAGTGCGCCTTTATGCCGCTCACGATGGTGCGGGTCTCCGGTCCCATGCTGACCGTCAGGACGAGGAGCTTGTCGGCGTTAGGGTGCTGCTCGGCCTTCTCGACCGTCACCACGCGGAGTTCCAGCTTGGCGAAGTCCGTGTACTCGACCTCCGCCTTGTGCTCGAGCGCCGCGACTGCGACCGCTGCCGTGGCCGAACCAGCCGTGGCCGAACCAGCCGTGGCCGAACCAGCCGTGACCGAACCAGCCAAAGCGACCGGCGCATACGAACCGGACGCGCCGGGACCCGCCGCAGCGCCGGAGGCTGGGGCGCCAGGGGCCGCCGCCGCAGCTGCCTCCGGCGCGGCGATGGAGCGCGCGAGCTCCTCGAGGTCGATGCGTGGGAAGAGCGGGTCGCCCGGCTGCGTGAGCGTGCCCGGGGCTATGAGGCCCCACTCGCCGGCCGAGCCGAGGTCGTACGGGGCGTTGCCGATGCCCAGTTGCTTGCGCAGCTCGTGCGCCTTCTCGGGGATGATCGGCTCCAGCAGGATGCTTGCGCAGCGCAGGGCCTCCACGAGGGTGTTGAGCACGGTGTCCAGCCGCGCGGCCGTGTCCTCGCTACGTGCCAGCTCCCACGGCTTCGTGTCGGCGATGTACTTGTTTGCCTTGCGCACGGCCTCCATGACGCTCTCGATGGCCCGGTCGAACTGCAGGGCCTCGAACTGCTGAGCGAAGAGGGCGGGGAGGGTGAGGAACGCGTCGATGAGCTCCTGGTCGATGGGCTCCGGCCGCCCCGCCCTAGGCACCCGCCCCGCGCGGTAACGGCCCAGCATGCCTAGAGTGCGGTTGAGGAGGTTGCCAAGGTCGTTCGCGAGGTCGGCGTTGATGCGCTCGGCGATGGCCGGCTCCGTGAAGCTCGAGTCGAGCCCGAACGCCATGTCGCGGAGCAGGAAGTAGCGGAAGGCGTCGTTGCCGTACTTCTCCAGGAGGTCGAGGGGCTTGACGGCGTTGCCGAGCGACTTGCTGATCTTGCGGTCGTCGATGAGCCAGTAGCCGTGCACGTTCAGGTGCTTGAAGACCGGGATGCCGGCCGCCTTCAGCATGATGGGCCAGAAGAGCCCGTGCGGCTTGACGATGTCCTTCGCGATGAAGTGCTCCACGTGCGGCCAGAAGCGCGCGGTCGTGCCGCGGCTCTCCAGGGCCGAGTAGTAGTTGATGAGCGCGTCGAACCACACGTAGGTGACGTGCTCCTCGTCCCACGGCAGCGGGATGCCCCACGGCACGCGGCTGCGGGGGCGGCTGATGGAGAGGTCGCCGACGGGCTCGCGCAGCATGGCGAGGACCTCGTTGCGGTAGCGCTCGGGTCGGATCAGGTCGGGCTGGTCGGTGAGGAGGTCGCGGAGCCACAGGCGGTACTTCTCCATGCGGAAGAAGTAGTTCGCCTCCGTGCGGTACTCGGGCTCGATCTCGTGCTGCGGGCACTTGCCGTCGACGAGCTCCTTGTCCGTGTAGTAGCGCTCGCACTTGACGCAGTACAGGCCGGCGTACTCGCCGAAGACGATGTCGCCGTTGTCGTACACGCGCTGCAGGACCTCTTGCACGACCTTCTTGTGGCGCGGTTCGGTGGTCCTGATGAAGTCGTCGTAACGGATCCCTAGTCGGTCCCACGTGGCGCGGAACTCTCCGCTCACCTGGTCCGTGTAGGCCTGCGGCGACTCGCCGGCGGCCTCCGCGGCCTTCTGGATCTTCTCGCCGTGCTCGTCCGTGCCGGTCAGGAAGAACGTGTCGTCGCCCTTGAGGCGGTGGTAGCGCGTCACGACGTCGACGAGGATGGTGGTGTACGCGTGGCCGATGTGCGGCGCCGCGTTCACGTAGAAGATGGGCGTCGTGGCGTAGTACGTGCCGCGACCGCGCGGCGCCTGGACCTCAGCCGGGGCCGGTTCCGGTGCCTGCGAGGGGCTCTCCACGCTCTGCGCGCTTAGGTCGACAACGGTGTCCTGCATCTCGCGTGTCCTCCGTGCCGCGCTCGCCTGGGCGGCTGGCTTGGCCGCTGCCTCGAAGCCCGGGCCGGCGGTGAGGGGCGCCGGTGAGCGTCGAGCAGGAACAAGAAGGGCGCCGGATGCGGTCCACGGCGCCCTGGGCATACCGACCTGCTTGGGTCAGTCGCTTACAGGGCGGGTGTTCAGCATTCGCGACGCCATGCTGCCGGGGAGTATAGCACCGGCTCGGACGGTCGGGACAGACCGGTTCGGGCGGGCAGGCCAGAAGATGGCGCTGGCGGGCCGGCAGAAGACGGGCCGGAGGGCCGGAAGGTGGGGCCGGCGGGGCGCCAGACCCGGCCGTTCGACGCGCGCGTCAGGCTCGCGGCAGCTCGCAGCCGTCCTCGTCGCACACGGGCCCCTCCGCGCCGTGCATGGTGAGCGGCTTGACCTGGGGCCCGAGCTGCCGCAGCGCCGAGAGGAAGAACTCGGTCGGCTGGGCGCCGGACACGCCGTGCGCCTCGTCGAACACGAAGAACGGCACGCCGTCGACGCCGAGCGTGCGGGCGCGGCGCTCGTCGGCCCGCACGGCGTCGGAGAACGCGTCGCTCGCGAGGACCTCGCGCACGCCGCTCTCCTCGAGGCCGGCCTCGACGGCCAACCGAGCGAGCGCCGCGTGATCCGAGAGGTCCTCGCCCTCGCTCTGGTAGGCGCGCATGAGGCGCCGCATGACGGCCTCGCCCCGGCCGACGCTCGTGCCGTAGTGCACGAGCCGGTGGGCGTCGAACGTGTTGGCGGCGACCCCCTTGTCGAGGTGGAACTCGAGCCCCTCGGAAGCGGCTACCTCGCTGACGCGTTCCATCATCTCGAGCACCTGGGCGCGCGAGCGGCCGTACTTCGCCATCAGGTGCTCCGCCGTGCCGCCTGCCGCCTTACGCGGCGCGTCCGGCTGCAGCTCGAACGAGCGCCAGACGACCTCGACCTCGCCGGCATGCTCGTAGGCGGCGAGCGCCTTCTCGAAGCGCGTCTTGCCGATGTAGCACCAGGGGCAGGCGATGTCGGACCAGATCTCTACCTTCATGGTTGAGAAGGGTAACCGGGGCGAGCGGCGAGGGTGGCTCGCGGCGCTACCGGGTCGACGAGGCTGCACGCGGCGGGCCGCGCGGACACGCCCGACGGCGCCGCTCACGGCGCTACCAGGACCGCATGCCAGAATGCCGACGTGGACGAGCGTGTCACTGCCGCCAACGGAGCCATCGCCGACTTCAGGAACGCCAGGCGGCGGGCCGATCTGGCCGGCGTCATGGCGCTCCTCTCGGGGCAGAGCGACCGGCTCCTCAGGTACGACGAGGTGCGCAAGCGGCTCAAGGGCGTGGAGGCGAGCATGAGCACGCTCCAGGACATCCCCCTGGACGCCATCGTCGGCAGCGTCGGCCGTTACCACGACTTCAACCGCTCGTTCCTGCCCCTGACGGACTCCGACCGCTCACGCTGGGTGGGCGTCAAGCTCGCCATGCTCGGCATGGAGGGCGTGCCGCCCATAGACGTCTACCGCATCGGCGAGGCCTACTTCGTCAAGGACGGCAACCACCGGGTCTCGGTGGCGCGGCAGCTCGGCGCGAGCCATATCAACGCGTGGGTGACCCCCGTCGTGTCGCGCGTGCCGTTCACGCCCGACATGGACATGGACGACCTCATCCGCGCAAGCGAGCTCGCCGACTTCCTCGACGCGACGCACTTGGACGAGCTGCGACCGGACGCGGACCTGACGGTGACCGTGCCCGGCCAGTACCCGAAGCTCCTCGAGCACATCCGGGTGCACCGGTACTACATGGGCATCGACGAGGACCGGCCGGTGCCGTGGTTGGAGGCCGTGGAGCACTTCTACGACACCGTGTACCTGCCCGTGGTGGAGGAGATCCGCGAGCACGGCCTCCTGCACGACTTCGCGGGGCGCACCGAGACCGACCTCTACCTCTACCTCTCGGAGCACCGCGGCGAGCTCATGGAGCGCTTCGGGTGGGACCTCGAAGGCCCACAGCTCGCCGAGGGCCTCGCGCGCACGCGGCCCGGCACGGTGGACGAGCGCACGGGCGAGCTGACAGGGGAGAGGGGGCTGGTGCAGGGCCTGCTGCTCGTCCTGACGGGTGGCCAGGGCGACGCCGACGCGCTGCGGTCCGCCCTGCGCTTCGCCGCGCTCGAGGGCGCGCGCGTGTACGGCCTCGCGACCGGGGCGGCCGCGAGCGTCGAGAGCGAGTTCCTCGCAGCCTGCTCTGCCGCAGGGGTGAGCGGCCAGCTGGCGGTGGCGCGCGGCGACCTCGCGCACGAGGTCCGTGAGCGGGCGAGGTACGTCGACCTCGTCGTGCTGGCAGCCGCCTCGGCCCTCGAACCTAACCTGCGCCCCCTGCTGCGGCGCACGCCGCGGCCGCTCCTGCTCGCGGGCGCGAACGGCGCGCCGCCGCTGCGGCCCGGCGGCCGGCCGCTCCTCGCGTTCGATGGGGGTGAGAAGGCCGAGGAGGCCCTGTTCGCCCTCGCCTACCTCGCGCTCAGTTACGACCTCGAGCCGGTGGTCCTGCACGTGGGCGGCGGCAGGCAGAGCGAGGAGGTACTCGCGCGGGCGACCGGGTACTTGGGGCGCCTGGGCGTCGCCGCCACGAGCCTCAGCCGCCGGGGCCCGGTCGCCGAGACCGTCCTCGCCGTCGCCCAGGAGTACGAGTCGAGGATCGTGCTCATCGGGAGCCACACGCATGCGCGGTGGCTCGAGGAGCTGATGGGCGGCGTGCTGGAGCAGGTCATCGAGCGTGCCAAGGCGGCCGGTCTCACCGTGCTGGTGACCTGAGCCGTGCCGCGGCGGCGGCACGCCCCCTGGTAAGCTGTGCCGTCATGGCGAAACCCCAAGGTCTCCCTCCACAAGCCGACGACTTCAGCGGCTGGTACAACGACGTCGTCTACCGCGCGGACCTCGTCGACTTGGGTCCGGTGCGCGGCGCCTTCGTCATCAAGCCCTACGGCTACGCGCTGTGGGAGAACATCCAGCGCGAGCTCGACGCCATGTTCAAGGCCACGGGCCACGAGAACCTCTACTTCCCCATGCTCATCCCGATGAGCTTCTTCCAGCGCGAGGCCGACCACGTCGAGGGGTTCGCGCCCGAGCTCGCCGTCGTCACGCACGCGGGCGGCAAGGAGTTGGAGGAGCCCCTAGCCATCCGCCCCACGTCCGAGACGATCATCGGCGAGCTCTACAGCAAGTGGGTCCAGAGCTACCGCGACCTGCCGCTCCTCTACAACCAGTGGTGCAACGTCATGCGCTGGGAGCTGCGCACGCGGCCGTTCCTGCGCACCACGGAGTTCCTCTGGCAGGAGGGGCACACGGCGCACGCGAACGCCCAGGAGGCGCTCGATGAGACGCGCCGCATGCTCGAGGTGTACGCGGCGTTCGCGGAGGAGTTCGGCGCGCTGCCCGTCATCAAGGGGGAGAAGACCGACGGCGAGCGCTTCGCCGGCGCGCTCCAGACCTTGACGATCGAGGCCATGATGCGCGACGGCAAGGCGCTGCAGTCCGGCACCAGCCACTACATGGGCGAGAACTTCGCGCGGGCCTTCAACATCTCGTTCAACGACGTCGACAACCAGCAGGCGTACGCCCACACGACGTCGTGGGGTTTCAGCACGCGCTTCATCGGCGCGCTCATCATGGGCCACGGCGACGACAAGGGCCTGATCATGCCGCCCAAGCTCGCCCCCGTCCAGGTCGTCGTCCTCCCCATCTACCGCGCCAACGACGAGGAGGCCAAGGGTCGCGTCATGGCCGCCGTGGCCACAATGCGCGCCGAACTCGTCGCCAACGGCGTGCGCGTCAAGGTCGACGACCGCGAGGGCCTGTCGCCCGGCCGCAAGTTCGTCGAATGGGAGCTCAAGGGGGTGCCCCTGCGCGTCGAGATCGGTCCGAAGGACCTGGAGCAGGGCGTTGGCACCCTCGCCGACCGGCTGTCGGGCGAGAAGCGCGCCGTGCCCCTCGGCGAGCTGGCCGCGCGCGTCCCCGCCGAGCTCGAGGCGTTCCACGCCGCCCTGTTCGAGCGGGCGACCGCCTTCAGGGCGCAACGCATCTACCACGCCGAGACCTACGACGAGCTCAAGGAGCTGGTCGAGCTCGGCTTCGTCTACGCCACGCACTGCGGCGACCCCGAGAGCGAGAAGGTCATCCAGGAGGAGACGAAGGCGACCGTCCGCTGCATACCGCTCGAAGGTCCGAGCGCCGAAGGCACCGTCTGCGTGCACACCGGCCGCCCGAGCGGCTACGCGCGCAAGGTCATCTTCGCCAAGGCGTACTGATGCCGGAGGGCGCGCCAGACGGCGCGCGCGCCGCGCCCCGGAAGGCCGTGGACGACGACCTCTACGGGCGCATCGTCAAGGCGCAGGCCGTCATCTTGCAACGGGCGTTGCGTAGCGGCGTGAAGGTGAGCTTCGGCGAGGGGCGGCGCGCCACGGACGTGGCCATGGTCCTCCTGAAGGGCGACCGCGACGCCGTCCTGGCGCTGCCCGGCCAGCTCGAGGACGAGCTGGAGTTCGACCTGCACGTGCTGCGCAGCACGTTCTCGCGCGAGAGCTTCGAGCTCCTGCTCGTGTTCATGGAACCGATCGACGACCAGGCCCTGCGCAGCCCCGAGCGCCGCGGGCACCTGCGGCGCCGCCTCCAGCAGGTCGACGCCGACGAGGAAGGGTCGAGGCTCCTCGAGCAGGACCCCGAGTGAGCGCGCCTAGCAGCCCGCCTTCTGGCACACGGTGAGCCGCGCGTAATCCCTGTCGCCCTGCTGCACGAGGAGCAGGTAGAGGCGGCCGGCGCCAGGGTCGAGGAAGTAGCCGCTGTCCGCCCCGTCGCGTAGCGTCGCCAGGCTCCAGTAGGCCGGCATGAGGTTGCGCCCGTCGATCCACCAGTCGCGGTAGACGTAAGGGGTGTCCGTGCCGACGTAAGGCATGCTCACGACCAGCCGGTCGCCCTTAGCCACGTCGCCGAGGTCGACGCTGAAGTTGGCAGGGGTGCCGCGCGTGTGCTCGTAGCGGTACTCGTAGCCGAGCCGCACCACGCTCCGGTAGTGGTCGTTCGGCACCGACGGCCCGCCGTTCGGGCTGCCGTAGATGACGTGCCCCGCCGCTTCGCCCGCCCGCGTGAGCGTGAGCGGGGTGAACCCTTGGGCCACGGGGCCGTCGTCGCTGAACGTGAGGCCGGCGTAGCGGCCGTCGCAGACGTTGGCGTTCCAGTCCTCGCGGTAGGCGCACGACGGCGCGGCCAGCACGGGGTTGGTGACGGTCACGTAACGGCCCGCCGCGCCCGTCACGCTACCGTCAACGTCCTTGAACACGGCGCTGCGGTAGCCGTCCTCGCCCGAGTCCGTCTTCGTCGGGTCGTACCCGCTCATGTCGCGCGTCTCGAAGCGCACGCGGTTCGTGGCCGGGTCGAACCTGAGCCCCTCTGCGTAGGACGCCGGGCTCATGGAGAACGACGTGTAGTCGAGGGCGCTGATCGCGCCCGCCCCACGCACGGCGTTCGGCTCGAAGGCCCCGAAGTACGTGTTCCTCACGAGCACGGGCCCGTCGTAGAACTCGAAGCCGCGGATCGCGAAGTCGGGCTGCCAGTGCCGCGGCAGCGTGCGGCCGTCGGCGCCCTTCGGCTCCCAACCCCGCGGCGAGCCGCGGTTGGCCGTCTCGCCGATCACCACGCTGTCCTCGAGCCCGGAGGCGCGGGAAGCGAACGTGACGCCGATGGCGTTGTCGGCCAGCAGCGCGCCCCGCAGCACGGCGTTCGCGCCGCGGAACCAGGCGGCCGTGCTCCGGTGCTTGTAGGCGACGTAGCCGGAGAACACGGCCTGGACGGGGGCGGAGTCGCGATCGGCTGGGTCGACGCGCGGGTCGTAGTAGGTCGTCTCCGGCGCCAGGTCGCTCGCCCGCGGTCCCCGGTCGACGTGCAGGCCGTCCTGCATGTTCGAGTGCGCGAGGTTGCCCTCGAACACGCCGAGCGGCGTGCGCCGCGGCCACGTGTTGGCGCCGTCGAAGACGCGGAACGACGGGCCCGTCGGGTGCTCGGGCAGCGCGTACCAGAAGCCGGAGCCGTCAGAGGACGCGGCGACGTTGCCGATCAGGTCGTTGGCCGGGTTCGTCACCCAGAACGCGGCGGGTCCGAGGTAGCCCGTGTCGGAGGGGAGGAGGGCGTCCTGCCCGACCGGCTCGCGCACCTGCAAGGCGAGGTTGCCCCGCAGCACGTTGCCGCTCTCGGCGCCGTCCTCGAGGAAGTAGCAGTGACCGAACGTGTTGTACGCGGCGTTCCTGTCCAGCAGCACCCCGTTGGTGCCGTGGATGGTCACGCAGCGGTTGTACAGGTCGTGCAGGCTCGAGTTCCGGACGAAGCTGCCCGCGCCGGCGTCGCCCATCAGGTGCCAGTGGACGGGGTAGCGCAGCAGGACCCCGGCCTGGCCCATGCGCGTCAGCTCTACCGAGTCGAGGTGCACGCTGCTCGCGCCCATCGCCATGATGTGACCGCCGTACTTGTAGTCGGGGTCTGCCGGGTCGGCCGTCTCCGCCCGGCCCTGCACCGTGACGTTGCGCGTGAGGCGCACGACCTCCGCCCGCGACTCCAGGACCGTCGTCGGGAGCCCGGCCGCCGCCGCGAACTCCTGGGCCTCACCGTAGTGCTCGTAGGTCAGCGGCGAGTCCAGTTGGAGCCGGTTCCCGTCCACCGCGGTCACGAGCCGCTCCTCGACCTGGCCGTCCTTGCGCGTGCCGCCCTCGCTCTGGTCGGTGTAGAAGTCCGTCGAGGCGATGGCCAGCCTGTCGCCCGGTTGCCAGCCGGCGGCGTCGTCCACGGCGATGCTCGTGGCACCCGCCGCCGCCGTGGCTGCCAGCCTGGTCCAACTGCTGCCGGTCGGGTCCCCGTACAGCTCCAGGCTGCCGCCTATGACGGCCAGGTAACTGCCGCCGAGGCAGCCGTCGTCGGGGCGCCGCGAGCCCGTGAGCGTCACGACGGCGCGCTGGAGGAACGGCTCCGTCTGCGAGCCGATGTGGAGCGACCCGTGCACCATGACGTGGTCGGCCGCGAGCTCGAGGTCCTGGCGCGCGAACACGAGCGCGCCCTCGATGGTGAGGCCACCGAGCGGCGGCGGCGATACGTCCAGGAGCACGACCTCGCCCTCGTGGACGACGACGTCGTCGCCCTCGGCCGGCAGTACGCCGCCCGGCCAGCCGGCGCTGTCCGACCAGGCGCGCGTGGGAGTAGGGCTGGGGAGCGGCGCGCCGGCCGACGCGGCGGGCGCGCCGCCGGTGGCGACGAGCTGGGCGAGCGTGTGGGTGCCCAGCCCGCTCGAGGCGGCCACGGCGTGGTGGCTCGCCATGCAGCAGGCCGTGCCGGTGCAGCCTGACGGAGAACGTGGGCCGACACCGCCGCAGGCGGAGAGCGCGACCACGCAGAAGAGGAGGGTGACGGACCTGACGGGGGACAGGCGGGTCATCGGCCAAGGTTAGAGGGTCGGGTGGGTCTTCTGGTGTGAAGTAATCCGGGGCTTCACAAGGAACTTGTGAATCTGGTAGCATGCTTGCCGCTTCGGGTCAGGCTCCGAGGCGTCCAGGGTTCCGCCCTCTCAGTCAACGGGCCCTGGGAGACGTGAACGCGGGCCACGCCCGCGCTACCACCGACAAACCCATCCTGATCCGACCCCAATCACGGGTTCGTAGAGCAGCGCGCTGCCCGGCCGACGGTCACCGCGCCTGACACCCACGAAGGAGGAGACCATGTTCTCCAGTATCGAGCACGTCCACCGTTCCATCCTCCGCCCCGTCACCGGCTCCGCCCTGCGCCGCGCCGGCTACTTCGACGGCGAGCGCGCCCCGCGCAACGACCACTACTGGGCCAACCAGCCCACGACGGTCACCGCGGTGACGCGCGCCTGGCGCAGCAGCAGCCGTCGCAGCCGCTGAGCTCTCGGCCGGCTGACTTCGACGACGGGCGGCGCCCCCAAGCGGGGCGCCGCCCGAACTCTTGCGAGGGACCTCGGCTCCGTGAGGGCCGTCTTCCGCGCCGCGCCGGGCGCCTTCCGCACGCGCCCTCCGCCCCTACCTGAAGGCCGGTGCGCGGGTTCACGCCAGTGCGAGGAGCGCGACCCCGGCCACCATGCCGACGGCGCCGAGCGCGCGCCGCCTGACGTTCCCCTCCGCCAGCAGCCGCAGCCCGAAGAACGTGGCGATGAGGATGCTCACCTCGCGCGCCGGGGCGACGAGGCTGACGGGCGTGAACTGCATGGCCGTGAGCACGAGGATGTAAGCCAGCGGGCTCAAGGTCGCGATGCCGATGGCCTCGCGCTTGTGCTCCCGCCACAACCGCCGGACGACGGCGGGGCGCCTGAACGCGAACGGCAGGAGCAGGAGCGCCCGCCCCACCTCGCCAAGGTAGGTGAAGACGAGCGGCGTCACGCCCGCGTGCCGGACCGCGTAGCCGTCGAAGACCGTGTAGACGCCTATGAAGAGGCCCGTGAGCAGGCCGTAGCCCACGGCCGGGCGCGACCGCCGACCGCCGGCCTTGCCCCCGGCCAGGACGAACACGCTCGCGACGACGAGCAGCGTGCCCAGCAGCGCCTGGAGACCGGGGCGCTCGCCCAGCACGAGGATCGCGAGCGCCGTCGCCAGCGCCGGCCCGCTGCCCCGCGCCGTCGGGTAGACGAGCGAGAGGTCGCCGAGCCGGTAGCCGCGTTGCAGGAACACGAAGTAGAGGATGTGCAGCACGGACGAGACGGCGGCCAGCAGCACATGCGTCCAGGTGAGCGCGGGCTTGAAGACGAGCGCGTAAGCGGCCACGAACGGCGCGTAGACGAGCACGGTCAGGCTCGCGAACAGCCACACGAACTCCGCCCCGCCGCGCGCCCGCTTCGACAGCAGGTTCCAGGTCGCGTGCAGGAAGGCCGAGGCGAAGACTAGGGCCAGCGCCAGGGTCGTCATGCGTGGCCGCCGCGCCGGGCCGGAGCCGTCGCGTCAACCGGAACCGTCGCCGCCGGCTCCTGGCTCACGCGCCGCAGTCCTCGAGCGGGGTCGCGGCGGGATCGCCCGGCGGGTAGGCCGTCAACCGTCGACGTACGTCAACCAGTGCTCGAACTCAGCGACCTCGCCGCGCGCCACGCGCAGGTAGCGCTCGCGGAGGTCGAGGGCGACGGGACCGGCCGCCCCGATCCCGATGGGGCGCCTGTCGATGCTCGCCACCGGCGTCACCTCGGCGGCCGTGCCGACGAGGAAGACCTCGTCCGCGGTGTAGAGCTCGTCGCGCGTCGCCATGACGGTATCGACGCTCAGCCCGGTCGCCTCCGCGATGCGCATGACGCTGTCGCGCGTGATGCCCCGCAGGTTCACGGACGTGGAGATGGCCTGCAACGTCCCGTCCCTCACGAGCAGCACGTTCTCGCCCGAGCCCTCGGCGACGAACCCCTGCTTGTCGAGGAGCAGCGCCTCGTCGAAGCCGTTCGACTTCGCCTCGATGTTGGCGAGGACGGAGTTGACGTAGTTGCCGCCCGCCTTCGCCTTGGTCGGCAGGACGTCGCCCGGCGAGCGCCGCCACGAGCTCGTCATGAGCCGCGCGCCCTTCCGGATCACGTCGTCGCCCAGGTACGTGCCCCACGGCAACGTGGCGACCATGAAGTGCAGGCGGTTGCGCTCGGGGCTCACGCCGAGCGCGTCGGAGCCGTACCAGATGAGCGGCCGGATGTAGGCGTGCTTGCGGGCGTTCGCCTCCAGGGTCTCCACGACCGCCGCCGCCACCCGCTCGACCGTCAGGTCGGTGCGCATGCCGAGGATCTTGGCGGAGTCGAGGAGGCGGCGCGCGTGCTCCGGGAGCCGGAACACCGCGGCCCCGCGCCGCGTCTCGTAAGCCCGTATCCCCTCGAAGACGCTCGTGCCGTAGTGCAGCGCGTGCGTGAGGACGCTCACTTGTGCCCGCTCCTCCGGTACGAGCTCGCCGTCGAACCAGATGAGGCCCGCCCCGTTGGAGGCGGCTTGAGAGCCGGTGGCCGTGGTCATGTTCGTTGCCCTCCTTGGACCCCAAGTATCGCTCACCGCCGCGTGGGCGGTGGCCGCCCCGAGCCGGTCTTGGGCGTTAGGCGGTAACGGTAGACTCGCCGCATGAACGTACTAGTCACGGGCGGCGCGGGCTACATCGGATCGGTCACCGTCGCCACCCTGCTCGAGCGAGGCCACACCGTCGTCGTACTCGACGACCTCTCGACCGGCCACCGTGGCGCCGTGCCGGAAGGCGTCCCGTTCGTCCACGGCAGCGTCGCCGACGCCGACATGGTCGGCTACGCGCTCGCCAAACACGGCGTGGAGGCCGTCGTCCACTTCGCGGCCAAGTCTCTCGTCGGCGAGAGCATGAGCAAGCCGACGAAGTACTTCCTCGCCAACACGGCCTCGACGTTCGCGCTCCTCGACGTCGCCGCCGCGCACGGGGTCGGTCGCTTCGTCCTCTCCTCGACGGCCGCCGTGTACGGCACGCCTGCGAGCGTCCCCATCCCGGAGACGGCGGAGCTGCGCCCGGAGAGCGTCTACGGCGAGTCCAAGCTCATGATCGAACGGGCCTTGGGGTGGCTGGCGAGCACGACGGGGCTGGCGTCGGTGGCGCTCAGGTACTTCAACGCGGCCGGCGCCACGCCCGTGCTCGGCGAGGACCACCGCCCCGAGAGCCACCTCGTCCCGCTCGTGCTGCAGGTCGCCGCCGGGAAGCGCGACCGGATCCAGGTCTTCGGAGACGACTACGCGACGCCCGACGGCACGGCCGTGCGGGACTACGTCCATGTCGCCGACCTCGCCGACGCCCATGCCCTCGCCCTCGAGTCCATGCGGCCCGGCGAGGCCCGCGCCTACAACCTGGGCAGCGGCAGCGGCTACTCGGTGCGCGAGGTGATAGACGTCTGCCGCGCGGTCACGGGCCACGTCATCCCGGCCGCCACAGCTCCGCGGCGGGCCGGCGATCCACCGCGGCTCGTCGCCGACAGCTCCCTCGCCCGCTCGGAGCTCGGCTGGAATCCGCGCTTCGACGACCTGGCGAGCCTGGTGGCGAGCGCGTGGGCCTGGCACTCCGCCCATCCCGACGGCTACGCGTCCTGAGAAGGCGTGATGAGGGCGCGGTGAACGGACCCCCGAGCGCGCTCATCCGCCCGGCACCGGCCTTCGCCGAAGATGTGATATGACCTGTTGCGATATGGAGGCGAACTTGAGTCGCCCAGTTAGCCCACTGCCTCCGATTTGGAGACTGTCATGAGACGACTACTCCGCACCGCCCTAGCCTGCCTTGCCGTCGCCACGCTGGCCGCGGCCGCGGCGCAGACGGGCGCGGTGATGAGCGGCATAGTCAAGAGCGACGAGCCGCTCGCAGACAACACTCGCGTGGCCATCCACGTCGTCGACAGCGACAACGTGTGGGGCCTCGAGGTCGCCACCGTCGCCCCCGTCGGCGGCACGTTCCGCGTGACCCCTGGGCCGGTGCCCGCCGATCAGCTCAAGCCGTTCCGCTCGGGCAGCGTCATCTTGCCCGGCCTGCAGAACGAGTACAGGGTGAGCCCGGAAGGCGTCAACGTCGCGGTGGCCCGCTTCAACATGTACGTCGATCAGAACGGCAACGACGTGTTCGACCGCGTCGTCGACCGCTTCTACATCGGGGTCGCGAGCCTCGAGGCGCCCGTCGGCTTCTTCACGCTCCTCTACGTCGATCAGGCGGCCACCCTCACTGGCGGCGGGGTCGAACTCCCGTTGCGCCAGGGCTGGAACGTCTTCACGGTCCGCTTCCCCGGCGACAAGGCGAGCTACTCCATCGTCCCGTCGGTCGAGGACATCGTCCTGGACGTCGTCCTGCAGTGACCGCGTCGGGGCCGCCCGGCCCCGACGCGCGCGCAAGGGCCGCCGGGCTCCCGCGCCCGGCTACGTGCGGATGGCCCCCGCGGTCGCGTCTCGCCCCTAAGATGCCCAGGTTCCCGAGCCTACGCGCGGGCCGTCCTCACGACCCGCGCTCCCGCGTCCACCCTTGCGCCGCCGCGTAGCGGAGCAGCGCCAGCTCGGCGTCCTCGCGGCCGAGGACGTCCCCTAGGGCCTGGGCTTCGCCCAGTACCGCGAGCGCCTCGCCGACCCGCGGGCCCGGCGCGAGGCGCAGGAGTGCCATGACGTCGTCGCCGGTCAGCAGGGCTCGGGGCTCGGGCGTGGCGTCCAGCGCCGCCAGGACGGCCGAGACGGCCAACCGGTAGCGAGCGCGCGCCTCCTCCGTCGCCAGGCGCCCGCGCGCCGCCTCGCGGTCCGCGAGCATGAGCTTGAGCAGGTCGGGCAGGAGCTCGCGCCGTCGGTGGATGAAGCGCCTGACGGCACGTTCGCCGTGGGGCAGGGGCAGCATGTGGTAGCGCACGAGCGAAGCCGCCGTCACGACGAGCTCGCTCGGGAGCCGGAGCCGCCTGAGGAGGTCGGTGGTCATCTCCGCCCCGAGCTTGTCGTGGCCGTAGAACGTCGGCGCGCCTACGGGCGCGCCTGCGCTTGTCCCGTCGCCGGCATGCGCCTCGGCGCCGTCGAACGCCCCCGCGTCGCCCGGGGCGGTCGAGGCGCTGGCCGGCTTGCCGAGGTCGTGCAGGAGGGCGGCGAAGCGCAGGGCCGGCCCGGCGTCGGGGAAGCCGTGCAGCAGCTGGTTCAGCGCCTCGAGCTGGTGGTCGAGCACGTCGAGGTGGTGGAACCCGCCTTGCTGTACGCCGCGGCCCGCCTCCAGCTCGGGGAGGTAGACGGCGAGGCCGCCGAGCGACTTGAGGAGGGCGAAGCCGCGCGCCGCGTGCGGTGAGCCGAGCATGGCGGAGAGCTCGGCCCCGACCCTCTCCCAAGCGGGCAGCGGCGCCGCCCCGCGCGACTGCTCCTCGAAGCGCGCCATGACGGCGGCGCGCGTCTCTCCCTCGACGTCGAACGCCAGGGTGGCTGCGAACCGCACGACCCGCAGCGGTCTGATCGGGTCGGCGCGCAGGCACGCCACCGACGTCATGCGCACGAGCTTGCGGCGCAGGTCGCGCTCGCCGCCCGTCGGGTCGATGAGCGCGCCCCTGCTGGTCAAGGCCATGGCGTTCACGGTCAGGTCGCGCAGACGCAGGTCGGCCTCCACCGAACCGGCCCCGTCCCTCAGTGGCACGAAATCGTGGACCTTCCCCCCGGGTCCGACCACGCGCCAGTGCCGGCGCTCGGCGTCGAGCTCGAAGACCGCGCCGCCCGAGAGCGCCGCGAAGCTCCTCGCGCTGTGCGCCGGGTCATGCACCAACCAGTCTAGATCTGTGGGTTCCTTGCCGAGGAGGGCGTCCCTGACGGCGCCGCCTACCAGGTAGGCCGCGTCGGTGAGCGCGGGACCGCCCGCGCGCCTGCCTCCACCAGCGCGGCCGACGGCCGCGCCGTCCGCCGCGCCCGGCTGGGAGGCGCCGGTCGGCCACGGCATAAACTGGCGCGTGTCTAGTCGCACGGGACCCGCCACCACGACCCCTTCCTCGGAGTCCACTGTAGACCCGCGCGGGGCGGGCGGGCGCGGGCGTCCACTACGGGTCGGTCTCACCGGCAACATCGGGACGGGTAAGTCGAGCGTGGCGCGGCTCCTCGCCCGGCACGGTGCCGTAGTCATCGACGCCGACGCCCTCGCCAGGCAGGCTACCGAGGACCCCGCGGTGCTGGCGAGGGTAGCGGCCGAGCTCGGCGAGGACCTGGTCAGGGACGGGCGGCTCGACCGCGCCGCCACGGCCGCGCGCGTCTTCGGCGACGAGCGGGCCCGCGCCGTCCTCAACGGCCTCGTCCACCCATGGGTGGCGGCCAGACGGACCGAGCTCGAGGCCGAGTCGGCGGCGAGGGAGCCCACGCCGCGCGTCGTCGTCCACGACGTGCCGCTGCTCTACGAAGTGGGTCTTGACCGGGACGTCGACGCCGTCGTGGTCGTAACCGCGCCCCTGGCGTCGCGCGTCGCGCGGCTCGCCGCGCGCTCCGGCATGGGGGAGGACGAGGTGCTGGCGCGCGACGCCGCCCAGCTCCCGCTCGCCGAGAAGGTGGCGCGGGCGGACTACGTCGTGGACAACTCCGGCTCGGAGGCCGACCTGAAAGAGCGGGTGGCGCGCCTCTGGGAGGAGCTTCTCGCTCGCTCGCCCTAGAGGCGCGCCACCCGCTACCGGAGGGGTTCCGGGCGCGGCGCCGAGGCGCCGCTAGTGGGTCACCAGGTGACCTGCGTCAGGCCGTAGCCACTGACCGTGCCGCCGTCGACCGTCTGGTAGTTGTACGCCCCGCCCACCTTCTCCGCGATGAAGCGTACGTACTCGGCGACGGCCTGGCTGGAGGCCTCCACTGCGTCGAAGTCGAGGTCCGCGGCGCCGGTCAACCCGGCCGCCATGCCGAGCTCGGACACGACCGCGTCAGCCACCGAGGTGATGGTCGGGCGCATGTCGGAGAGGCTCATGCTCCTGGCGTTCGCGGGAACCGGCTGCTGCAGCGCGGCCAGCAGGCCGGAGGTCATGCCCGGCCCGCCGGAGGCGTTGGCGGCGAGGACGGGGTCGAGGCCGCCGGCCTTGGTGCCGATCAGGAGGTAGCCGCCCGCGACGGCGGTCTCGAAGGTGAGGCCGTCGCCGAACTCGTACGTCGTGACGGTGACCCCGGCCGACTGGCGGGTGGCGGGCGCCACGGGCGCGCCTTCGCCCATCGGGTCGACGAACGACGACGCCATGGCGCCCGCCATCATGAAGAACTGGGCCACGCCCTGGGTGGCAGCGGCCTCGTCCTTGGCCTCTATGAGGTAGACGTTGTCGCCGAGCAGGCTCTCCGGCGTCATGCCGGGCGCGGTGGCGGCGGGGGCGGTCAGGCTGATGGCGCCCCCGCCCTTGCCCATCCAGCTGAAGAGCATGGACTGCATGTCGATGCCGACGTTATCGGCGAGGAAGCCGTCGATGCTGCCGATGCCGAGTTCCTGCAAGCCCATGGCGAGCTCGTTCAGGTAGGCCCACCAGCCCGCGATGTCGGCGTTGCCGGCCTGGACGGCGATGGCCCCAGTGGGGACGAAGCGCAGGACGGCGGCGGGGTAGGCCGCGTTGGCGCTCAGGAGGTCGTAGAGGCTCGGGTCGAGGGAGCGGTCGCCGAGGACCTGCTGGGAGCGCGACTCGATGCCGCCGTCGGTCAGGAGCGCCGTGCCGGCGAAGGTGCCGGCCGTGCGGAACGCCTGCGCGACGCGCGCAACGCTCTGGTCGAAGCCCATGCCTTGCGCGAACGGAGCGAGCACGTCGGCGACACGCGGGTAGTCGAGGGTGAAAGCGACCGTGAACGCTCCGAGCGGGGCGAGGCCGGAGGCGTACGCCACGGAGTCCGTGAAGTTCGGCTCGGCGGCGCCCTGGTAGCGGCGCAGGACGCCGCGGAGGGTATCCGGGTTGGTGGAGAGGGCGGCGAAGTCGCCGGAGAGGGCGGCGGCGACCGGGAAGTCCTCGTCCTCGGAGTCGAAGACGGTGAACGAGATGCCGCCTTCGTTGAAGGTCTGGGCCGCCTCGTCCTGCGCGCCGTCCGCCAACAGCCCAGCGAGGACCTGGGCCCCCGCCTCGGAGACGCGCGCGACCACGGTGACGGCCGGGAGCGGGTTGAAGTTGGACGCCGAGACGGAGAGCCAGACCTCGTCGCCGAGCAGGTCGAAGAAGTCCACGCCGGAGAGGGTGTCGGATAGGGCGTCCATGTCCTCGCCCTCCTCGTCCGCCGTCTCCTCTAGCATCTGGGTGAGGCCGAGTCGCTCCCACTCGTCCACGAACGGCTGCAGCTTCGCCTTGTGGTCGGCCAGCCCGCTCACCCCGACGGCAGCGATGGTCTCAGAGGGGAGGAGCGACGCGAGCGACTGCGCGGCCACCCCGGCCAGCGCGCTGACGACCAGGATCACCGCCGCGAAGCGGGCCAGGGCCCATGACGGGCGCACCTGCGCCCTGGGGCGGTTCAGTAGTGACGAACGGTTGCGGTTCATAGTCCTCCTGCGTGATGCACGGCTCAAGGTTACGGTAGCGGGGCCGCGGCGCGTGTACGGGTGCCTACTTCCCTGCCTAGTACTAGGGGGTCGGCGCCTAGAGGCGCCCCTCGCTGTTACCGGGAGCGCACCAGCGTCCTGCGCGCCGCCGCCACGACGGTCTCGGTCGTGAAGCCGTACTCGCGCATCACGATGTCGCCGGGCGCCGAGGCGCCGAACCGGTCGACCCCGACCACCTCGCCGAGGTCGCCAGTGTAGCGCTCCCAACCGAAGGTAGCGCCGGCCTCGACGGCCACGCGGGCGCGCGTGCCGGACGGCAGGACCGCTGCCCGGTAGTCCGCGTCCTGCCGGGCGAAGACCTCGAAGCTCGGCAGGCTGACGACGCGCGTCCGCACGCCCTCGGCTTCGAGCACGTCGCGGGCGGCGAGGCAGAGCTGCACCTCGGAGCCCGTGCCGATGAGGATCAGGTCGGGCACTACGCTCGGGTCCGGCGCGAGCGTCGCGCCCGCGCCGCCCTCCGCCAGACCGCCGCTCGCGCCCGCCTCGGCCAGCACGTAGGCGCCACGCGCCACGGCGCCGGCCGGTACGGCGAGGTTGGGAACGTTCTGGCGCGTGAAGGCGAGGGCCGTCGGCCTGTCCGAGTCGCGCACAGCGTTCGCCCAGGCCTGGGCGGTCTCGTTCGCGTCTGCCGGCCTGATCACGTCGAGGTTCGGGACGGCCCTGAGGGCCGCCAGCTCACCGATCGGCTGGTGAGTGGGCCCGTCGCCGCCCAAGCCGATGCTGTCGTGGGTGAAGTCGTAGACCACCCCCTGGCCCATGAGCGCCGAGAGGCGCAAAGAGGGTCGCAGGTAGTCGGAGAAGATCAGGAACGTCGAGACGAAGGGGCGCAGGCCGCCGTGCAGGCTGAGGCCGTTGGCGATGGCGGCCATGGCGTGCTCGCGGATGCCGAAGTGGATGATGCGACCCGCGTAATCGCCCGCCCGCATGGCGGTCTCGCCCGCGATGTCCGTGTAGTTGGAGCCCGCCAGGTCGGCCGAGCCGCCGACGAGCTCGGGCAGGTGCCTGGCGAGCGCGTTGATGGCGTCCAAGGACGCCTTGCGGGTCGCCACGCTCTTGCCGACGGGGTAGCTGGGGAGGTCGGCGTCGAAGCCCTCGGGCAGCTCGCCGCTCGTCACGCGCTCGAACTCGGCCGCCAGCTCGGGGTTGGCGGCTCGGTAGCGCTCGAAGAGCGCCTGCCAGGCTCCGCGTGCCTCCGCTCCGCGGGCCACCGCCGAGCGCATGTGGCGCGAGACGTCGTCCGGCACGGTGAAGGCCGGCCAGTCGATGCCGAGGTTCGCCTTCGTCGCCTCCGCCTCCTCGGCGCCGAGCACGGAGCCGTGGACCTTCGAGGTGCCGGCCAGCTTCGGCGACCCGTAGCCGATCACGGTGCGCACGGCGATCAGGCTCGGCCTGGTCGTCTCGTTGCGCGCGGCGGCGAGCGCGCGCCTGAGCGCGAGCACGTCGTTGCCGTCGGCGACCGTCTGGACGTGCCAGCCGTACGCCCGGTAGCGGGCCGGCACGTCCTCGGTGAAGGTGATGCTCGTCGGACCGTCGATCGAGATGCCGTTGTCGTCGTACAGGACGATGAGCTTGCCGAGGCCGTGGTGGCCGGCGAAGGACGACGCCTCGGCGGCGACGCCCTCCATGAGGTCGCCGTCGGAGGCGATCACGTACGTGTGGTGGTCGACGACGTCGAAGCCCGGCCGGTTGTAGCGGGCTGCAAGGTGGGCCTCGGCGAGCGCCATGCCGACGGCCGTGCTGATGCCCTGCCCGAGCGGTCCCGTCGTCGTCTCGACGCCGACCGTGTGGCCGTGCTCCGGGTGCCCCGGCGTGAGCGACCCCCACTGGCGGTAGCGTTTCAGCTCCTCCATCGGCAGCTCGAAGCCGGTCAGGTGCAGGAGCGAGTAGAGGAGCATGGAGCCGTGTCCGGCCGACTGCACGTAGCGGTCGCGGTTCGACCACGTCGGGTCCCGCGGGTCGTAACGCATGGTGTGGGCGAAGAGCGTGTACCCCATCGCGGCGGCGCCGAGCGGCATGCCGGGGTGGCCGTCGCCGGCGGCCTGGGTGGCGTCGATGGTCAGTGCGCGCACGGTGTTCACGGAGCGCTGCACGAGCGCGGGGTCGGCGAGGAAGTCGGCGTCAGGCATGGGGTCGTCCCTTCGAGCTTGGCGGCACGGTCGCTACCTTAGCGGCGCGCGCGGGCACTCAAAGATACCAGGGCGGCGCGACCCTTTCGCCGAGGCGTCGGGGCGTGGGCGCGACCGCCTGCCGAGGGTCGGGAGCGTCGGAGCGGACCGGGCAGACGTGGCAACGAGCGGGCGGCTCAGCTCCCGGACGTCGGCTCGTCCACCTTCCGGTCGCGCCGCCGCTCGCTGTCCTCGCGCACGCGCGCGCCCGTCTCCCAGTGGTGGCGCTCCATCTCCGTGCTCACGCTCAGGGCGGGCACCGGCGTGGGGCGGCCGTCGGGGCCGATGGCGACGAAGTTGAGGTGACCGATGGTGCAGAGCCGCCGCTCGCCCGTCAGTGGGTTCTCGCCGTGCACCTCGCAGCGCACGATCATGCTCGTGCGGCCGGTCCACGCGACCCGGCACTTGAGCTCGATGATCTCGCCGACGTGGATGGGGTTGCGGAAGTCGATGGGCTCCGTCGAGGCGGTGACGACGGCCTGGCGGCAGAAGCGTTGCGCCGCGATGCTCGCCCCGACGTCCATCAACTGCATGACGTGACCACCGAAGAGCGTGCCGAGCGGGTTGGCCATGTTCGGGAAGGCCGTCTGGACCGAGACCACCCATTGCGACTCGCGTGCCGTGCCGTTCGTCATCAGCCGAGTATAGGCGCTGTTATGCTGCCGCATTCGCGGCCTCGGGCGAGGCCGTCGCCCGTGCGAGGTAGCGGCCCGAGCAGGGCCGGCCCGAAGCGAGGCCACCGGAGGCCACCCATGACGAGCAGCCAACTCACGTCCCCGTTGATCGACAAGCTGGTGCCGGCGCTCCCTCTGAAGGCGGCGCCAGCTACGCCCCGCGCGTCGCTCACGGCGAGCAGTCTCAGGCAGGTCGCGCTCGTCGTCGCCGGCGTAGCGTTCCTCGCGCTGCTCGCACAGCTGCGCCTGCAGATCGGTCCCGTGCCCGTCACGGGACAGACGCTCGGTGTCCTCCTGCTCGGTGCCGCGTACGGCGTCCGCCTCGGCACCCTGGCTACCGGGGCGTACCTGCTGCTCGGCGCCGCCGGCCTGCCCATCTTCACCGGCGGTCAGGCCGGCCTGGCGTACGCCTTGGGGCCCACGGGAGGCTACCTGCTCGGCTTCGTGGTCGCGGCCGCGCTCCTCGGCTACCTGGCCGAACGCGGGTGGGACCGCACGCTCGGCTCCGCGGCCCTCGCCATGCTGGTCGCCAGCTGCGTGATCTACGCTTGCGGCCTCGCCTGGTTGCACGTCGTCCTCGGCGGCGCGTGGCTGCGCACCCTCCAGGTCGGCCTCTTCCCGTTCCTGCTCGGCGACCTCCTCAAGCTCCTCGTCGCCGCGGTCTCCCTGCCGGCCGCATGGCGGTTCGTCGGGAGGCGCTGAGCTTCCCTGGCGGGCGCACCCGGCCACCGCCGAGCCCTGCGCCGGATCGCCCGAGCCGTAGCCCTGCGCCGGATCGCCGAGCCGCCCGTCGGATGTCCTCCGGCTCCTCGGTGGCCGCCCGCACCGCCGCCCGCCACCGTGGTGGAAGTGCGGTCATGAACGGTGGGCACGACGAATGACTCGCCCCCGACCTTCGATGGTCGGGGGCGAGCCGGTGCCGGCCTGGAACTCGGGGAACCCTCACGGTTCCGACTCATCCAGGAGACGGTCCTGGGGCTACCCTAGGCGGGCACCTCCACTGGTCATTGCTATGCGTTGAATAAGACCACCTCCTTTCCGTGGTAGCGACATATTAGTCCTACTGGGCGGGGGGCGTGTCAACCCCGCTACCGGGCCTCGGTACACTGCTCGGCAGCATGCGCCCCGGGTACTACACTGGCTGCATCTAGCTCGCGACGCCGCGGCCGCGCGGCGGCACTCGAGAGTGGCGGCGCGGCCAGGCTCGCCCCCGGCGTAGGAGGACGCCATCATGCTGAGCATCCCCGAGAAGCTGCTGTTCGTCGTGCTCGCCGCCGCCTCGGCGTACCTCTCCTTCATCGGCTTCCGGCGGGTCGTCCGGGTGATAGCTCGTGGCCAGACCGGCCAGGTGCCGCGCCTGAACCGGCTGCCGCGCCGCGTCTTCGACGGGATCGCGCGCACGCTGGGGCAGTCGACGGTCTTCCGCGCCCGCCCCGTGGCGAGCTTCTTCCACTCCTTCATCTTCTACGGGTTCATCCTCTACCTGCTCGTCAACGTCGTCGACGCCCTCAACGGCCTCCTGCCCCCGAGCCTCACCGCGCGCCTCGGCTTCGGCGTCCTCGGCGACATGTACCGCCTCGTCGCCGATGTCCTGACGCTCCTGATCCTCGTCGGGATGGTGTACTTCCTCGTCAGGCGCTTCTTCGTCAAGCCCAAGACCATGCAGTACGGCGCGCGGGTCGAGCTCCACGAGGACGTGAAGGCGGGCGGCGTCAGGCGCGACAGCCTGATAGTGGGCTGCTTCATCCTCCTGCACGTCGGTTCGCGGCTGCTGGCGGAGAGCTTCCTGCTGGCCAGCCACGGCGGCTCCGACCCCTACCAGCCCATGGCGAGCGCGGTGGCCGGCCTCATCGGCGGCGGGAACGGGCGCATCGTCGGCTACCACGTGTTCTGGTGGGGCGCCATCGGCATGATCCTAGCGTTCCTGCCGTACTTCCCGCGCTCGAAGCACATCCACCTGTTCGGCGCCCCGAGCAAGTTCGCCCTCGCGCGGCGCACGGAGGAGCTGGAGCCGGTCCCGACGGGCGTGCTCGAGCCCGTCGACCTGGAGGACGAGGCGGCCGAGCAGTTCGGCGCGGCCCGCATCGAGCACCTGCGCTTCCCGCAGATCCTGGACGCCTACGCCTGCATCCAGTGCAACCGCTGCGCCAACGTCTGCCCGGCCAACCAGACGGGCAAGGCGCTCAGCCCCGCGGCGCTCGAGATCAACAAGCGCTACGAGCTCAACCGGATCGCCGACGCCTTCGCCAACGGCGAGGAGAGCCCGAGGCCGCTCATCGAGTTCGCGCTTCCCGCCGAGGCGGTGTGGGCGTGCACCACGTGCGGCGCCTGCATGGAGGTCTGCCCGGTCGGTTGCGAGCAGATGATCGACATCGTAGACATCCGGCGTGACCTGGTGATGATGCAGGGCGAGTTCCCGGCCGAGCTGCAGACCGCGTTCCGCGGCATGGAGCGCAGCGGCAACCCGTGGGGCATCGGGCAGGACAAGCGCATGGAGTGGGCCGACGGCCTAGCCGTCCCGACGGTGGAGGAGAACCCGGGGTTCGAGGTGCTCTTCTGGGTCGGTTGCGCCGGCTCGTACGACCCGGCGGCCCAGAAGACCACGCGCGCCATGGCGCGCATCCTGGAGCAGGCGAAGGTGAACTACGCCGTGCTCGGCAAGGGCGAGAAGTGCACGGGCGACCCGGCCAGGCGCGCGGGCAACGAGTACCTCTACTACCAGCTCGCCAGCGAGAACGTCGAGACCCTCAACGCCGTGCTGATCGACGAGAAGCTCGACAAGGGCAAGAGCAAGCTCGTGCTGACGACGTGCCCGCACTGCTTCAACGCCCTGCTCAACGACTACCCGCAGCTCGGCGGCGACTACCGCGTCACGCACCACACCGAGCTCATCGCCCGGCTGATGGCGGAGGGGCGCATCCCGCCGTTCGAGCTGGACGAGTCGATCACGTACCACGACCCCTGCTACCTCGGGCGCCACAACGGCGTCTACGATGCGCCTCGCCAGGTCCTCGAGAGCGGCGGCGCGACCGTCATCGAGATGGAGCGTAGCCGCAACGACTCCTTCTGCTGCGGCGCCGGCGGCGCGCAGTTCTGGAAGGAAGAGGAGGAGGGCGACGGGCGCGTCTCCAACGAGCGCTTCGACGAGGCGGTCGCGACGGGTGCGCAGGTCATCGCTACGGGTTGCCCCTTCTGCAAGGTGATGCTCTCGTCCTCCGACGGGGCGGACGGCGAGGCCGCGCCCCAGGTCCTCGACGTCGCCCAACTCGTCGCCATGCGGCTCGACAACATCCAGGCCCTCTTCGACCACCACGCGCGTGCCGCCGGCGGCTCGGCCGGCGCGGGCATAAGCGGCGACTGAGACGTTCTCAACGCCTGGAGTGGCATCTTCGTCAACACCTCATCGAATCCTGCGCATATCCTTGAGGGGTTCGTCGTGATCCGCCACGGTCACGGCGGGTCGCCAGGGAGGCAACGACCGAGGTGTCGATGGACCGGCTCGGCTACACCGTGAAGGCGTCGCTCGGCAGCGAGGACGACGGGCACGGCGGTAGCCCGACAAGTCAGCAGCGGGCGGGGCTCGGCACGTTACTGCTTGCCGAGGTGTTCGCGCGGGTCAACGACGGGCTCATCGTCCTCGATCAGGCCGACCAGGTCATAGCCGCCAACCCGGCGGCGGAAGCGCTCCTGCATGTGAAACCGGGCGGGCTCGTCGGCCTGCCGCTCGTGAAGCTCCTCCCCGTCTCCGCTCCGCTACTGGCGCTGGTGGTGGCTCCGGACCGCCGCGGTACCCTCGAGCTCGAGGTCGACCTCGTCAGGCCGTTCGGTGGGCTCGTGCCGGCATCGGTGAGCGCCTTCAGGCTCGACGACGGCCGCACCGTGCTCGTGTGTCACGCGCCGAGCACCGCCACGCTCGACTCGCGCTCGCCGCGCGCGGAACGGCGTTCCCGCCGCATGATCGAGAGCTCCCCGGAGGTCCGGTTCGTCATCGACTCCCACGAGCGCATCGAGTACGCCTCGCCCTCCGCGGCCGAGCTCGGGTTGGTGGCGAGCGAGCACACCGAGGCCGACGTGTGGCGCCTCGTGCACCCTCGCGACAGGGCCGCCGCGCAGCTGGCGCTGGCGGCGCGCTACGACCGCTCGGCCGAGCCCCTGGAGGACGTGGTCGTCACCGTCCGCGTGCGCGTGGCCGGCCGGTGGCGTTGGTTCGAGGCGCGCGTCACGGACCTCACCGACGATCCCGACATCCGTGGCCTGCTCGTGCAGGCGCGCGATACCACCGAGCGCGTCGAGGAGCTGAAGCGCCTGCGCGCGAGCGAGGCGTACCTGCGCGCCATCTTCGAGCGCAACCACGACGGCCTCGTGCTTCTCGACCGCCGCAAGCAGCTCGTGAGGCTGGTGGGCAGGTCGCAGGAGGACCTCGGTTACACGACCGCCGACCTGCTCGGCGCCCGCAACACCCACCTCGTCCACCCGGACGACAGGGAGGCCCTCTCCGACGCCTTCGACATGGTCGAGGCGCGCTTGGGCGCCACCGAGCAGGTCAGGTTGAGGGTGCGCGACAAGGCGGGCGCGTACCACTGGATCGAGGGGTCGCTCTCCAACATGCTCCACGACCCCGACGTGCGCGCGTTCGTCCTCACGTACCGCAGCGTCGGCGAGCACGGCCCGACCGTCGACAGGGTCAGGTCGCTCAACGACCAGCTGACCCGCCGCGTGCAGCACCTCCAGTCGCTCAGGCGCATCGACATGGCCATCAACAACAGCGCCGACCTGAGGCTCGTGTTCGACATCTTCATGAACCAGGTCGTGCAGGACCTCGGCATCGACGCCGTCGCGGTCCTCCTGTACGAGCCCCAGCTGCAGCAGCTCAGGCCCTTCATGGGGCTCGGCTTCGCGAGCGAGCTCCGCTCGAGCACGCGCGTGCCGCTCGGCGAGGGGCCGGCGGGCAGGGCGGCGGCCGACCAGCGCAACGTCTACATCCCGGACCTGCGCGTCGGTAGCGTCTGCGGCGCGGCCATCGGACCGGAGGCCCAGGCGGGCTTCTCGTCGTACATGGCGGTGCCGATGTCCGCCAAGGGGCAGTTGCACGGGGTCCTCGAGCTCTACGCGTACCGGCCGCTCGACGCGACACCCGAGTGGCAGGAGTACCTCGAGACGTACGCGGACCAGGGCGCCATCGCCCTCGAGAACTCGCAGCTCGTGCGCACGCTCGAACGCACGAACCAGGAGTTGCAGCGAGCGTACGACCGCACGATCGAGGGCTGGGCCAGTGCGCTCGACCTCAAGGACGAGGAGACGGCCGGGCACAGCAAGCGCGTGACGGACATGGCCGTGCGGCTCGCGCGCAAGCTCGGCGTGCCGGCCCAGGAGCTGGTCCACCTCCAGCGCGGCGCGCTCCTGCACGACATCGGCAAGATGGGCATCCCCGACCACATCCTCCTGAAGCGCGGGCCGCTCGACGCCGAGGAGTTCGAGGTCATGCGCCAGCACCCGGTCTACGCTTACAACCTGCTCTTCCCGATCGAGTTCCTGCGCCCCGCGCTCGACATCCCGTACTGCCATCACGAGAAGTGGGACGGCACCGGGTACCCGCGCCGCCTGCAAGGCGAGCAGATCCCGCTCGCCGCCAGGATCTTCGCCATCGTCGACGTGTACGACGCCCTCACCTCCGACCGCCCGTACCGCGAGGCGTGGCCGCAGGAACGCGCCCTCGGGCATATCCGCGACCAGAGCGGCACGCACTTCGACCCGAGGGTAGTGCAGGCGTTCTTCGACCTGCTGGAGCACGAGGTGAGCACGGAGCAGCGCGTATAGTCGCCGTGTGAGTCGCGCTATCAAGGTCTTGTGGTCCGTCGCGGCGCTGGTCGTCCTCGGGGCAGGCGCCTACTACTGGGGCGTCGCCCGGGCCAAGCCGGCGTTGGCCGGTACCGTGCTCCAGAACCCGGTGCCGGTAACGGGCCTGAAGCTCGTCGACACGGCGGGGCACGAGGTCGACCTCGCCGACGACTTCGCCGGCTCCGTCACGCTCGTGTTCTTCGGCTACACGCGCTGCCCCGACGTCTGCCCGCTGACGATGGCGCGCCTGACGCGCGCGTACGAGATCCTCGGCGCGCCCGCCGGCTTGAAGGTCGTGATGGTGTCCGTCGATCCGGGTCACGACACGCCGGAGGTCATGGCCGAGTACCTGAGTCGTTACCATCCCGACTTCGTCGGGTTGACCGGCACCAACTCGCAGGTCGCCGAGGCGGCCAGGGCGTTCTTCGTCGGCTACGTCGGCTCGGGCGCCACGGTGGCGCATACGGACGTGGTCGGGGTGCTCGACCGCCGCGGCGCCCTGCGCTACATCTACGGGCAGGACGTCGTCGTGAAGCTGGGCGACGACATCCCGGAACTACTGCGCGAGCTCTGACGCTGCTTCAGGTGGCGCTGAGGGTGGCCTCGAGCGCGTACTCCGTCAGCTCAGCCGGCCGCATGCGGTAGCTGCCGCGCGTGCCTTCCAGCAGGCCGAGCCGCCGCATGTCCGCGACGACGGCCGTGGTCGTCTCGCGGGCAGCTCCCACCATGGCCGCGAGCGTGTCGTGCGTGACGGGCAGCGTCAGGCGCACCGTGCCGTCCGCCAGGCCCTGGCCGAAGCGGGAGCCGAGGCGCAGGAACGCGCGCGCCACGCGCGCGGGCACGGGGTGCTCGCCGTCTTCCAAGGCCTGCGTGAGCGCGGCGAGCCGCGCGCCCGCCGCCCGCGCGATGAGGGTGGCGAGCTCGGCCGCCGGCAGCTCGGCCCGGGCGCGCTCGTCGAGCACCCGGACGGCGACCTCCCCGCTGAGCGCCACGGCGCTCTCCAGGTAACCGCCGCACCCGGGTGTGAGGGCGCCGATCACGTCGCCCGGACCGGCCAGGGCGCCGATGCGCGGCTTGGGCGTGTTCAGTTCGAGCGCCACGAGCCCGGCCTCCAGGTAGAAGAGCGCGGTGGCCGGCGCGTCCGCCTGGTAGAGCAGGTCGCCCTTGGCGTAGGCGTGAACCGGAAGGCCCTGGGCGACGTCGTTGAAGGCGGAGATGACGGGAACCGCGGACGGGTTGGTCGACACCTCCGCTTGGGGGGAGGGCGGGGTGCCGACGTGCAGTGCGGTACGTGGGTCTGCAAGGCCACCGCGCGCCAGGGGGTGGGCGCGCAGGTGGGTGGCGTCCGCGGCTGCCGTCATGGGGACATCATAGTGGTTCGGGCCGCTCGCTCCGTGATTTCCCAGTCATTTGCCTACTCAGGCTAGGCCGGCGCCTTCCCAGGCGAGGCCCGGTACCTGCTCAGACGGGCAGCCGCCTGCGGCTGCCCGGATAGGTCGGCCCCCGAGGGGACCCTCGAGTCGAACGAAAGTTGATGGCTAACTTTCGCTAAGCCCCGATGGCGGCCGAGGTTGGCGCTCAACCTTCGTTCAACTACTCGGGTCCTGCGACCACCGCGAGCGCCTCGGGCCTCGCGACGGTCGGCCTAGCGGTCGCCGGCCTCACGGTCGTAGCAGACGTTCCCGCGCACGAGCGTCAGGCGCGGCCAGCCCCGCAGCCGCTCCCCTTCCCACGGGTTGTGCTTCGCCTTGCTCTTGAACGAGCGGCCCTGCACGGGCAGCTCGCTCTCGAGGTCTATGACCGTCAGGTCGGCAGCCGCCCCTGGGGTCAGGGTCGGGGCCTGCCAGCCCATCACGGAGGCGGGGCCGCCCTGCAGGAGGCGCAGCAGGGCGGCGAGCGGCAGCTCGCCCGTGAGCACGAGGCGCGTGTAGAGGAGCGCGAAGGTCACCTCGAGGTTGGCGATGCCGAAGGGCGCCTCGAGGAGGTCGCGCTCCTTCTCGGCCAGCGTGTGGGGGGCATGGTCGGTGCCGATGTTGTCGACCGCGCCCCGCCGCAACGCCTCCTTGAGGTGGGCCACGTCGGCGGCCGTGCGCAGGGGAGGGGCGACCTTGAAGACCGGATCGAAGGCGCGCAGGCTCTCGTCCGTCAGCGTCAGGTGCTGCGGCGTGACCTCGATGGTGATCGGGGCGCCGTTGGCGCGCTGCCACTCCGCGACCCGCATGGCGCGCTCGCAGCTCACGTGGGCTATATGCACCCTGGCGCCCGTCAGTCGCGCGATCTCGGTGTCGCGGAAGACCATGACCGCCTCGGCCGACGCCGTGTTGCCGGGCAAACCGAGCTCGCGGCTGACGCGGCCCTCGTTCATGACGCCGTCGGCGCGCAGGTGCGGCTCCTCCGAGTGGGTCTGGATGACAAGGCCGAGCTCGGCGGCGTACTCGCAGGCGCGGCGCATGAGGTGGGCGTCGGCGATGGGGATGCCATCGTCCGTGAGCATGACGGCGCCGGCGGCTTTCAAGGCGGCGAAGTCGGTGAGGCGCTCGCCTCGCATGCCGACGCTCACGGTCGCCGCCGGTCTGAGGCGCGCCTGGCCGATCAGCTCGGCGCGGCGGACGAGGTCGGTCACCAAGCCCGGGTCGTCCACCGGCGGCGTGGTGTTGGCCATGCTGACGACCGTGCCGAAGCCGCCGGCCGCCGCCGCAGCCAGGCCGCTTGCGAGGTCTTCCTTCACCTCCTGGCCGGGGTCGCGCAAGTGCGCGTGGAGGTCGATGAAGGCCGGCGTCACCAGCTGCTCGCGCGCGTCCAGCTCGAGGTCGACGGCGCCGCCGAGGTCGAAGCCCTCGACGAGGCCGCCTCTGACGTAGACGTCGGTGGGCTCTGACAGGCCGTCGGCGGAGGCGAGGCGGGCGCGGCGCAGTACCGTGCGCGGCCCGGACGCGCCGCGGCGTGCGCTCGTTCGGCTGCGTGAGGGCGACTGCCGCTTGGAGGTCGGCTCGGAGCCGGTGGGGTCTTCTGCCTGGTGATCGGACACGTGAAGTACTCCTTTCCGGCCTCTCCGGGCCGGTTTAAAGGTCCGCGTGAGCATACCGCTCCGGGGCCGCCCGGGCCACGCTGCGGTTCCCGGACGGCCCCAGAAGGCGCCCCTTACTCGTACCGGAGCGCCTCGATGGGGTCCAGCCTGGCGGCGCGGGCGGCCGGCAGCGTGCCGGACAGGAAGGCGAGGAGCATCACGATCAGGATCACGACGACGACGGATACGGGGTTGAACTCGAGCACCCGCAGGCCGGCGAGGTCCTTCAGCGGACCGTCGGCCAGCACGGTGCTGATCACGGTCCCCAAGGCTATGGCTATGCCCGAGCCGATGGCGCTACCGAGGAAGCCGATCACGACCGCCTCGGTCGTGAACAGGGCGAAGATGCGCGAGCGCCCCATGCCCATCGCTTTCATGAGGCCGATCTCGCGGGTGCGCTCCTGCACGGACATGAGCAGGGTGTTGATGATGCCGAAGCTGGCGGCGATCAGGGCGATCACGGCGAAGGCGTTGAGCACCCCGACGATGCCGTTGATGACGGTGTTGACGGCGCCGAGCTGGTCCGCGACCGTCCGACCGGAGTAGCCCGCGGCCTCCAGGGCGGTCTTGATCTCCTTGACCTGCGCCGCGCTCGCGGTCGGTGAGAACCGCGCGACCGCCACCGGGTAGATCTCGGCCGCGGCGGCGGGCAGGCCCGCCGTCTGCGCCGCGTACAGCGCCTCGGTCAGCCCTTCGCTGATGATCATGCCGAAGGCGAAGATCGTGTCCTCCTGCACCCCGGCGACGCGGGCCTCGGCCTCGTGCTTCTGGCCGAACACGTCGCTCACCCCGATGGTGAGGGTCGCCCCCACCGCCGCGCCGGGGTCGGCGAAGCCCAACGGTTCGACGTAAGCGGCGGGCAGGAGGAGCTCAGGCGCCGTCCCGTCCGCGGTGAAACCCGTGCCGGCCAGCAGCGCGACGCGCGCGCCGGCCGGGGACGGGTTGACGGTGAGCTCGTACTTCTTGCCGCCCGCGCTGCCGATGTAGTCGGGCGAGACGACGCGCAGCGGCTCGACGGACAGGATGCCGGCGACGCCCCGGATGGCGGCGAGGTCCGCGTTGGTCAGGGCCGCGAACTGCGACCCCATCTGGCCCGCCACCACGGCCTTGTCCGGGTCGTACTCCGTCGGACCGGACGCCGACGCGCCGAAGGCCCCGCCCTCCGTCAACGAGGCCTGGCTGATCATGATGATGTCGGTGGCGCCGAGGCTGCTGACCTGCGAGTCGATGTAGTTGGTGATGCCCGTGCCGACGCCGTTCGTCAGGGTGAGGGTGAACGCCCCGACGAAGATGGCGAGGACGGTCAGGGTGGTCCTGAGCTTGCTGCGGAACGCGTTGCCGATGGCCGTCCTGACGATCTCGACGAAGCTCATCGGCGCGCCTCCACCGCGGTCGCGGCGCTATCGACGATCAGGCCGTCCTTGAGGTAGACGCGGCGGTCGCAGCGCTCCGCCAGCTCCTCGTCGTGCGTGACGATGACGAGCGTGATCCCGTGCCGCGCGTTGAGCTCGAAGAGCAGGTCCTCGACGACGGCGCCCGTGGCGCTGTCGAGGTTCCCCGTAGGCTCGTCGGCGAAGATGATCCGCGGCTCGTTGGCGAGCGCCCTGGCGATGACCATGCGCTGCTTCTGGCCGCCGGAGAGCGCGGTGGCCAGGTTCCTGGCCTTGTCCTCCATCTCGACCTGCCGCAGTACGTCCATGCCGCGCTCGGCGCGCTCGCCGCGTGGCATGCCGGCGATCTTGAGGGGCAGCACGACGTTCTCGAGCACGCTCGCGTTGGGGATCATGAAGAACTGTTGGAAGACGAAGCCGAAGGCGCTGTTGCGCAGCTTGTTGAGCGCGGCGGCGGAGAGGCTGCGCGCGTCGGTGCCCTCCACCACGATCCGCCCGTCGTCCGGCGTGTCGAGGAGCGCGAGGAGGTGCATGAGCGTCGACTTGCCCGAGCCGCTCTTCCCGACGATGGCGACGGACTCGCCGGCGGCGACGGAGAGCGAGACGCCCTTGAGGGCCTCGAAGTAGCTCTCCCCGCTGCCGTACGACTTCTTGATGGCGTGTGCTTCCAGGATGTGAATGGTCTCGCTCGCTTTCGGGTTCTGCCCGGGCTGCGGCCCGGGCGGCTAGAGGACGATGGGGGGGAGGCGGCTCATCCCACGGCGGTGAGGATGCGGTGGGCCACCGTCCTCTCCAGTCGGGTGAAGGCGGAGGCGATGCTGTCGGCCGGTCGGCCGCCCATGCCCGACGTCAGCCAGGAGCGGAACGCGAAGTCGAGGGCGGCGCCGTGACCCAGGGTCCGATCAGCCCTTGCCGACAAGGAGCGTGTACAGCACGGCCATGCGCACGGGCACGCCGTTGGCCACCTGCTCCTCGATGACGCTGCGCGGCCCGTCTGCCAAGGCGCTGTCGATCTCCACGTCGCGGATCAGGGGCCCGGGGTGCATGAGGATGGCGCCCTCGCACGCGAGCCGCATCACCTTCTCCGTGAGTTGGTAGCGCGCGACGTACTCGCTCAGAGAGGGGAGCAGCCCGGCGCTCATGCGCTCCTGCTGCAGGCGCAGCCCCATGACGGCGTGCGCCCCTTCGACGGCCTCCTCGAGTCGCGCCACGACGTGCACGCCCGGCACCTCGCCGAACTCCGCCGGAACGAGCGTGGCCGGGCCGCATAGCGCCACCTCGCCACCCAGCTTCGTGAAGAGCTCGATGTTGGAGCGCGCCACGCGCGAGTGGTCGATGTCGCCGACGATCGTGAGGCGCTTGCCGGCGAACGGACGCTCGGGGTCCGCGCCTTCGGCGCCCCGACGCCCGGTTCCCTCGGCGCCCTTGCCCCCACCGCTCGCGCCGAAGCGCTTCAGCATCGTGTAGGCGTCCAGGAGCGCCTGGGTAGGGTGCGCGCGGCGGCCGTCGCCGGCGTTGACGATGGCGGCGTCGGTCCAGCGCGCGAGCTGGTAGGGGGCGCCCCCGGCGGGGTGGCGCACCACGTAGAGGTCGACCTGCAACTGGTCGACGGTGCGCAGGGTGTCGCGCAGGCTCTCGCCCTTCTTGAGCGACGAGCTGCCGGCGGCGAAGCCGATGACGTCCGCGCTCTGCGCCCGCGCGGCGCGCTCGAAGCTCAGGCGGGTGCGCGTGCTGTCCTCGAAGAAGAGCGTGGCGACAGTGAAGCCCTGAAGCGCAGGGACCTTCTTGATGGTGCGCGTCAGGACCTGCGCCATGACGTCCGCCCGGCCGAGCAGCGCCACCACGTCGGCCGCCGACCAGGCGGCGAAGTCGAGCAGGTGGCGGTGGCGGGGGAGGGCGGCTGGGTCGGTCGTCGCGCCGGTCACGCGCGCTCCCAGAGCTCGACGGCGTTCACGCCATCGACCTCCGCGAGCTTCACCTGCACGACCTCCGACGAGGAGGTCGGCACGTTCTTGCCGACGTAGTCCGCCCTGATCGGCAGCTCCCTGTGACCCCTGTCCACGACCACGGCGTACTGGATGGCCGCGGGCCTGCCCATGTCGATGAGCGCGTCCAGCGCGGCGCGGGCCGTGCGGCCCGTGAACAGGACGTCGTCGCAGAGCACGATGCGCATGCCGTGCACGTCGAAGTCGACCTCGGTCTTCCTGACGATCGGTTGCAGCGCGATCTCGGTCAGGTCGTCGCGGTACAGGGTGATGTCGAGCTTGCCGAAGGGCGGCGTGACGCCCTCGTACTCGGCGATGTAAGCGGAGAGGCGCTCGGCGATGGGCACGCCGCGCGTATGGATGCCGACGAGCGCGATGCGCTCCGCGCCCTTGTTGCGCTCGACGACCTCGTGCGCGATGCGCTTGAGCGCGCGCTCGAGCTCCACCTCGCCCATGAGGGTCGCCTTGAAGGTCAGGTTGGGGTGTTCCACTCTCGGTTCCGACATCCTCGCTCCTTCCCGGCCTCGCTGGACCGGATTAAAGGTCTGGTGGAGCATACCGCTGCGGGCCGCCGAGTACCATCGCTCATGGCCCACGACCAACGTCCGAGCGATGCACACGTAGCCGCCAACCGCGCGTACTGGAACCAGCGCGCCCCCGACTGGGTGGCGGCAGGCGAGCGGGCCTGGGTGGCGTCCGAGCCGCGCTGGGGCGTCTGGGGCGTCCCCGAGAGCGACTTGCGCATGCTGCCCGACGACATGACGGGCATGCGCGCCGTGGAACTAGGTTGCGGGACCGGTTACGTGTCGGCCTGGATGGCGCGGCGGGGTGCACGGGTCACGGGCATCGACGTCTCGGAGGAGCAGCTTGCCACGGCGCGGCGACTGGCGGCGGAGCACGGCGTGAGCATCGAGTTCGTGCTCGGCGACGCGGAGCGCACCCCGTTCGCGGACTCCGCGTTCGACTTCGCCATCAGCGAGTACGGCGCCGCCATCTGGTGCGACCCGCATGCGTGGCTGCCAGAGGCGCATAGGCTCCTGAAACCGGGCGGCCGCCTGCGCTTCCTCGGCAACCACCCCTTCACTCCCGCCTTCAGCCCCGAGGACGGCAGCGCCCTCGGCGACCGGCTCGTGCGCCCCTACTTCGGCGCCCGCGTCTTCGACTGGACGGACGTGAGCGTCGACCCCGGCGGGATCGAGTTCAACCTCACGTTCGAGGACTGGATCGGTCTCTTCGGGGACGTCGGTTTCGTGATCGAGGGCTTCAGGGAGCCGCGCCCGAGGGTGGTGACGGGCGAGGAGCGCTTCTTCGTCAGCGACGCCTGGGCGCGCGACTGGCCGAGCGAGCAGGTGTGGTACTTGCGCAAGACGTGAGCGCTTTGCCGAGGCTCGCATGCCGCCGAGCGCCTGCCGTGAGGGCGCGGCGGCGCTCGCCACCGCTGCCCGGACGGCGGGCGCAGGCCGTCACCACAGCCAGCACGCGGCCCCGGCGCCAACGCTGACCGTCGCGGCCGTGCCGGGCGCGAGCGCCTGCCGTGCCTCGTCGCCCGACTCGGAGACGGGCACGTCGGCCAGCCAGGGCTCCGGCACCCCGTCGAGCTCGAGCCAGTACCTGGCGTACGCGCCGAAGTAGCCGCGGGACACGACCTTGGCGGGGCAACGCCAGGAGCCGTCTTCCGTTCCGGCGGCCGCGGCGGGACCGAGTGGCGCCAAACGCACGTGCTCCGGCCGCACCATCGCGACCCCGCGTGCTCCGGCGGACGGCCGCCGCTCGTCGGGAAGACGGACCGCCAGCGGGCTCCCGGCGGCGGTGGTCATGACGCCGCCACCCGTCGCCGCATGACCCCCGTGCGCCGTGGAGAGTGCCCCCGCGCCGCCGGCGGACGCCAGGGGGCGCTGACCGCTCGCGGCAGCGGACACCTCGACGGGCAGCACGTTCGCCTGGCCGACGAACTCCGCGACGAAGCGGTTGGCGGGCCGCCGGTAGATGTCCTCGGGCGCGCCGGCCTGCTGCATGCGCCCCCCGTCGATCACCACGACCTGGTCGGAGAGGGACAGCGCCTCCTCCTGGTCGTGCGTGACGTAGACGGTCGTGATGCCCAACTGCCGCTGCAACGACTTGAGCTCGGCGCGCAGGCGCACGCGCAGCTTGGCGTCCAGGTTGGAGAGGGGCTCGTCCATGAGCAGGACCTGCGGCTCCAGGACGATGACCCGGCCGAGCGCGACGCGCTGCTGCTGCCCGCCGGACAGCTCATGGGGGAAGCGCCCAGCCAGGCCGCGCAGACCGAGGAGCTCCAGCGCGCGCTCGACGCGCTCGGCCCTCGCGCCCTTGGCGAAGCGCTGCATGCGCAGCCCGTACTCGACGTTCGCCCGCACGGTCATGTGCGGGAAGAGCGCGTAGTCCTGGAAGACCATGCCGGTCCCGCGCAGGTTAGGTGGTCGGCCCGTCTGGTCCATCCCGCCGATGACCACGCTGCCCGCGTCGGGCTCGACGAACCCGGCCAACATGCGCAGCACGGTCGTCTTGCCGCTGCCGCTCGGGCCGAGCAGGGTCGTGAAGGTGCCGCGCCCGATGTCGAGCGAGAAGTCGTCCACCGCCACCGCGGCGCCGAAGGCCTTGCGCAGGCCGACGAGCCGGACGTGCGTTCCGGCGAGAGCTCCGGCCTCAGGCGCCGGCATGCGCGCTCTCCGCCAGCGGTTTGAGGGAGCGCCCCGTGAGCAGGTAGAGAAGACCGAGGGAGAGCATGGTCACGGCCACGAGGGCGCTCGCCAACGCGGCCGCGCGCCCCCACCTGCCCTGGTCCGCCAGGTTGAGGATGGCGACGGAGGCGAGCGGCGTGTCGAACGAGACGAGGAAGATGACGGTGCTGAGCGTCCCGACGGCCCGCACGAACGAGAACACGAAGGCGGCCATGAGCGCCTGGCGCACTAGCGGCGCCGTGATCGTCGCCAGGATGCGGAGCTTCGAGGCGCCCAGGTTGGCGGCGCTCTCGTCGAGGCTCGCCTTGAGCTGGTCCATGGCGGCCGCGCAGACCCGGTAGCCGACCGGCAGGTAGGAGATGGCCATGGCGATGACGATGATGCTGGCCGTGCCCGTCAGCCGGAACGTCGGTTGGTTGAACGCGAGGACGAAGGCCACCCCCATCAGCGTGCCCGGGATGGCGGCAGGCAGGAGCGTGGCGAGGTCGAGGCCGCGGCGCAGCGGCACCTTGGCGCGCTGCACGAGGTAGGCCGCTACGGCCGCCACGACCGTGCAGAGGAGCGCCGCCGCGGCGGCGAAGCGAAGGCTGTTGCCGAGCCCGCCGAACTGACCGAGGACGTAGGCGACGTGCTCGAAGGTCAGGCCGAAGTCGACGCCCCAGAGGCGCGTGAAGGCGCCCATGAGCACGACGCCGTGGCTGGCGGCCACGAACAGGGTGACGAGCACGCAGAAGGCGAAGAGCCCCCAGCGCAACGCCGGCGAGACGCTCGGCGCCGGCAGCGACGACCCGCGCCCCCCGACCGTCGCGAAGCGCTCCCTGGTGGCGCCCTGCACCCACTGCTGCGCGGCGAAGAGCAGGACGGCGGGGACCAGGAGCAGCAGCCCGAGGGCCGCGCTCGTCCCGAAGCTCGCCCAGCCGCTGAGCTGCGTGTACACCGCCGTCGCCAGGACCTGGAAGCGGCCGCCGACGAGCATGGGGTTGCCGAAGTCGCCGAGGACCCCTATGGCGATGAACAGCGCGGCCGCCAGCAGACCGGGCGTCGCGAGCGGCAAGGTGACGGTGCGCAGGACCTGGGCGCGGCTAGCGCCCAGCCCGCGGGCGGCCTGCTCCAGACCCGGGTCGATGGCGGCGAAGGCGCCGCGGAGCACGAGGTAGGCGACGGGGAAGAACGAGAGCGTCTGGGCGAGCCAGAGGCCGTGCCAGCCGTAGATGGACGTCTCCAGCCCCAGCAGTTGGTACGTGACCAGCCCGCGCCTGCCCAGGAGAAGGATGAAGGCGAGGCCGGCGACGAACGGCGGCGTGAGCAGCAGGAACAGGGGCACGACGCTGAAGAAGCCCGCGCCCGGCACCCGCGCGCGCGTGACGGCGTAGGCGTAGAGCGTGCCGACCAGCAGCGACGAGACCGTCGAGAGGACGAGCATCGTGAGGGTGTTCAGGCTCGCGCCGCGCCAGCGCGGCGTCGAGAACACCTGGCGCCAGTCGGCGAACGTCGGCTCGAACGCCACCCGCACGAGCGGCCCGACCACGAAGACGAGCAGGAACGCCGCCACCAGGCCGTACGCCAGGAGCAGCCCCCGGTCGTAACGCCACAGCCGGCCCAGCGACCGGATGCCGTACGTCAATGGACCACCTGTTGCCAGCGCAGCAGGACTTCGTCGCGCTGGTCGCCGGCCAACTTGGCGTCGTAGTCGATGAAGTCGAACTCGGCGAAAGTGTTGGCGCCCTCCGGCAGGGCCACCTCGGGGTTGAGGGGCGTGGTGAGCGACTGCGCGGAGAAGGCCGCCTCCGCCTGCGCCGAGAGGACGAAGTCGACGAAGCGCCGCGCGTTGTCCGGGTTCGGGCCCCCCGCGATGATCGAGACGGCGCCGACCTCACCCGCCGTGGCGGGCGGCACGATGGTCGAGACGGGGAAGCCGTCGTGACGGTAGCGCGCGAGCGCGTGCGTGTAGGCGACGCCGATGGCGTACTCGCCGGTGCCGACGAGCTGCGGCGGCGCCCCACCGCTGGCGGGGAACTGGCCGACGAGGGGCGCGAGCGCCTCCAAGTAGGCCCAACCCGCGTCCCACCCGAGGCGCTGGAGCTGCGTCTGGACGAAGAGGTACGCGGTCGAGGACGCCACGGGGTCGGTCATGACGATCTCGCCCTTGAACGCGGGATCGAGGAGGTCGTCCCAGGTGGCGGGGAACGCCTTGCCGGGGTAGAGCCGATGGAAGCGCTCCTCGTTGACGCCGATGCCGAGGGCGGTCAGGTAGAAGCCGGTCCAGTACCCTTCCGGGCTGACGGCGTAAGCGGGCAGCGCCTCGGCGGCCGCCGGCGCGTACTGGGCGAGGGCGCCCGTATCCGCGATGGCGATGTGCTGCGAGCTGGGGCCGCCCAGGAGCACGTCGGCCTGCGGCGCGCCCTTCTCGGCGATCACCCGGCTGACGAGCTCGCCGGTCGCGGCACGCAGGTAGGTGACGTGGATGCCGGTCTCGGCCTCGAACATGTCCGCGAGGAGCTTCACGTCGTCCTCGTTGATCACGGAGTAGACGCGCACCTCGCCTTGGGCGAGGGCGGCACTCAGGAAGCAGGAAGCGACGACGACGAGCGCGCGCGCGATGGCAGAGGCGCGTCGCGCAGGGCGGCGTGAACATGCGCGCGTGGCGGGGTTGTCTGGGTGTCTCGGTTCTCGGGCTACACGCAGCATGGTGGTCCTCCTTGTGCCGCGGACGGCTAGGGCCGGCCTGGTCGGCCGGGCGCACCTGCACGATAGTAAGCCGTTCGGGCGGGCAGGTGGCGTAGGTCGACTGGGTCTTGGCCGCTTGCGTCTGATCTAGCTCGTTAGCCTAGAATCGCTGTGACCGGGGCGGGAGGTGCGACGTGACGCAACATGTCCAAGGCTGGAGTCGAGTGAAGGCCGGCGGAGCGTTCTTCGGTGGCCAGGAGCCGGGTGATGTGCCCCTGTACACGATCGCAGCAGCCGCTCGGTACCTGCGTATACCGGAAAGCACCGCGCGCTGGTGGACGAAGGGCAGGGCCGGTGACGGCTACGAGCCGGTATTGAGAGCCGTCAAGAGTAGCCTACTGAGCTTCAACGATCTCGTGGAGCTTTTCGTCGTCAAGCAGTTACGGAGCTTCCACGGCGTGTCGCTGGACGCGATCAGGCAGGCCGTGGACTACTCGGCCACCGTCCTAGGCGTTGAGAGGGTTCTGCTCTCCCACGACCTCTCTACCTTCGGAAAGTCGGTTCTACTGACGCACCTTGGAGACCTCGTTGCCATCTCCCACAGCGGTCAGATAGCGATGCAGGAGATCGTCCAGGGGTTCATGCCGAGGGTCAGTTGGTCGGAGCGGGAGTTCCCTATCGGTCTGCACCCCACTTTCTTGGGCGAGGAGTCGGTGGACGGCAACTACCCGATCACGCTGTCCCCACTGGTTGCTTTCGGCTCCCCGACACTGTATGGGACGGGCATCAAGACGCGGGTAGTGGTCGCTCGCGTCGATGCCGGCGAAACCTTGGGCCAGGTCGCAGAGGATTACGGCGTAGACCCAACGTATGTAAAGAACGCCATCTTCTTCGAGAACGCGGCATGAATGGCGCGCTACTTCCTAGATGAGAACCTTGGGCGCAGTGTCGAGTCCATATTGCGCAACGCTGGATTTGATGTAGTCACTAGTCGCGGACTGGGGATGATTGGCATGGCCGACATCGAGTGGATCCCTCGGGTGGCAGCTCTCGGCCGCGTGATCATCACGGCAGACTCGAGGATCAGGCTCGTGCCCGCGGAGAAGGCTGCTGTGACCACCGCGGTGGCCAGGCTGATTACGGTCAAGGTAAACAAGGCCGCCACCGTTAGAGACGTCGCCAACAACGTAGTCAATAGTCGAGCGTTACTCGAACGGTTCATCGCTAAGAACGCAGCTCCATGGATCGTCAGTCTGTCGATGCCGAACGAACGAGACTACGCACTTGGCCGACCCGGAAGGCTGAGTCAGAACAAGCTCGGCTAACGGCCCCTTACCGAGGAGGCGCGGCAGCGAGCATGTTCGGTGCCCGCCTCATCGGCATCGTCGCCTACGGCTCATGGGCGCGAGACGAGCTGACCGACCGATCGGACCTCGACGCCCTCATCATCGTCACGAACGGCACCGGGTTGAACCGCGACCTCTATCGCAGATGGGATGAAGCCCCGTTGGTTTGGAACGGTCTCTGTATCGAACCGCACTTCGCCCACCTTCCTGACGCTGATGCTCCGGTCGCCGGGTTCTGGGCCGAGGTCGCGATCCATGGGATAGTCCTGTTCGAGCGTTCTTACGCTGTGTCACGCCGGCTCGTGGAGATCCGCCGGCGCTTGTCCGGAGGCGAGCTCACCCGGCGTTGCTGCGCGCAGTCGGCATCGAGCCACCGCGGATACACGATGTCTCGCCAGTGTTGCTGAGCGAACGCTCACGCCTGCCCCAGGCACTCGCGCTGCATATGGATGAGCTGGCCGAGATCTCGCGCTAGTTGCGACGCGACCTTGAACTGGCTTTCTACGGCGCCGAGGACCTCACCCCGTCGGACTTCTACGCAGAAACGGACGCCGAACGCGCCCTTACGAGCGCGACACGTGTCGTGGACCTGGTGGCGCGCCATGTCGAGGCCGTCTCGTAGCGAACCGTAAGTCAAGACCCCAGCCGACCCCGTGTTGTAATTGCCCCATGAGCAAGAGCAAGGTTTACCCGCACCTCTACGCCGGCCGCGAGGTCGTCGGCGAGAGGACCTTCGAGAGCCGCAACTCGAGCGACACGAGCGACGTGCTCGGCGTCTTCTACGAGGCCACCAAGGAGCAGGTCCAGGGGGCGGCCAGGGCCGCCCGCGCGGCCGCCAAGGCGTGGGCCAAGACGCCCGCCCCCGTCCGCGGGCAGGTCATCGGGCTCGTCGGTCAGGCCATCGAGCGCGAGAAGGAGCCCCTCGCCCGGCTCATCACGCGCGAGATGGGCAAGACGCTCAAGGAGGCCCGCGGCGACGTCCAGGAGGCCATCGACACCTGCTACTTCTTCCAGAGCGAGGGCAGGCGCCTCTACGGCCAGACGGTCCCGAGCGAGATGCCGCGCAAGGACCTCATGACGTACCGCCGGCCGCTCGGCGTGGTCGGCATCGTCACGGCCGGTAACTTCCCCGTGGCCGTGCCGAGCTGGAAGATCATCCCCGCCCTCGTGACGGGCAACACGATCGTCTGGAAGCCGTCCGAGGACGTGCCGGCATGCTCCTACGCCTTCGCCAAGATCCTCCTCGGCGCCGGGCTGCCGGCCGGCGTGTTCAACGTCGTGTTCGGCGGCGGCAAGGACGCGGCCGGGCAGTACGTGATCGAGCTAATGGACGACGGCCTCGTCGACAAGCTCGCCTTCACGGGCTCGAGCGCCGTCGGCCGCTACGTCGGCGAGGTGGCGGGCCGCAACCTCCAGCACCCGACGCTGGAGCTGGGCGGCAAGAACCCGCTCGTCGTCATGCGCGACGCGGACCTCGACAACGCCGTGCAGGGCGCCGTCTTCTCGGCGTTCGCCACGGGCGGGCAGCGCTGCACGAGCGCTGGCAACGTCATCGTCGACGCGCCCGTCTACGACGAGTTCAAGAAGCGTTACCTGGCCGCCGTCGAGAAGATCCGCATCGGCGACCCGCTGAAGACCGAGGACGTCCTCTACGGCCCGTTCATCAACGAGCGCTTCTTCAGGCGCTGGGAGCAGCAGTACGCGTGGGGCGAGGCGGACGGCGCCACGCTCCTCTACGGCAAGGGGCGCATCACGGACGACTCGAGGCCTTCGGGGTTCGTCGGCGACCCGAACGCGGGCTTCTACGGCTGGCCGACCGTGTGGGAGGGCGTGAAGCCCGGCATGCGGCTCTTCCAGGAGGAGATCTTCGGGCCCACCATCAACCTCGTGAAGGTCGACGGCATCGAAGAGGCCATCACCACGGCCAACGCCGTCGCCTACGGGCTCTCGAGCAGCATCTATACGAACAACCGCGAGTGGGCCTACGCCTTCAAGGACGAGATCCAGGCCGGCATGACGAGCATCAACAACACGACGAACGGCGCCGAGGCGCACATGCCGTTCGGCGGCGTGAAGGCGAGCGGCAACGGCACGCGCGAGAGCGGCATCTGGGTCCTCGACAGCTACACGTACTGGCACGGCGTCAACGACGACATCTCGGGCAAGCTCCAGCTCGCGCAGATGGATACCGCGTACGTCGAGCCGCAGGCGGCCGTGAGCGTGGCCGAGCTGTTCTGAACCGACCGATCCGCGAAGCCGAACGAGCCGGTCGCTACGACTTCGACCGGCTCACTTCCCGAACCGCCGCTCGCGCGCCTGGAACGACCGGACGGCGCGCAGGAAGTCGACCTTGCGGAACTCCGGCCAGTTGGCGTCGCAGAAGTAGAACTCGCTGTACGCCGTCTGCCAGAGGAGGAAGCCCGAGAGGCGCACCTCGCCCGAGGTGCGGATCACGAAGTCCGGGTCCGGCAGGCCGGCGGTGTAGAGGTGGCGGGTGATCTGCTCGGCGCTCAGGCCGGCGGCCAGCTCGCTCAACGTCGCGCCCTCGGCCGCCCGCTCCTCGGCGAGGCGCTTCACGGCGTCGACGATCTCCTCCCGGCCCCCGTAGCCGAGGGCCACGTTGAGGTGCATGCCGTCGTAGTCGCGCGTGGCGTCCTCCATGGCGGCGAGGGCGGCCTTGACCTCGTCCGGGAAGTCGGCGATGTCGCCGATGATGCGGACCTTCACGCGGTTCGCATGCAGACGCTCGTCGTTCAGCAGGCTCTTCGCCTGCTCCGCGAAGAGGCGGTGCAGGTGCCCGACCTCCTCGGCCGACCTCGAGCGGTTCTCGGTGCTGAAGCCCCAGAGGGTCACGTGCGGGATGCCGAGCTCGAGGCACCAGTCGAGCACCTCTCTGGCCTTGGTGGCGCCGTAGTCGTGCCCGGCCTTGACGTCGAGGCCCGCGGCCTTCGCGAAGCGGCGGTTGCCGTCCATGATGATGCCGATGTGGCGTGGCAAGTGTCCGGCCGCCTTGACGGCGCGCGTCAGGCGCCGCTCGTACAGCCAGTAGAGCGGCTTCGAGGCGGCCGAGACGATGCCGAACGCACGCAACGCACCGTTGGCTACTGGCTTGGCAGGCACGGCGTACTTTACCGCGGGCGCGGCTCGCCTCGAGCCGGCATGGGCGCAGGGCCATGAGCCGCGGTGGGCTCAGGCTCTCGTGTCACTTCCCCGCTCTGTCGAGCATGGCCGCCGGGGTGCGCAGGAGGATGTCGACGTCCCACCACACCGACCAGTTGCGCACGTAGTGCGCCTCCATGGCCTGGCGCTCGGCGAAGCTTACGTCGTTGCGCGCCTCCGTCTGCCAGTAGCCCGTCATGCCGGGGCGGGCCAGGAAGATGATGTCCTGCTCGCCGCCCATCTCCTTGCGCTCGCGCTCCATGTACGGGCGAGGGCCTACGAGGCTCATCTGGCCGCGCATGACGTTGAGGAGCTGGGGCAGCTCGTCGAGGGACACGCGCCGCAGCACGCGTCCGACGCGCGTGACGCGGGGGTCGTTCTCGAGCTTGTGGAAGTGCTCGTACTCCTCGCGCAGCTCCGGGTGCTCGCTCAGGAGCGTCTGGAGCCGCTCGTCGGCATCTACGTGCATGGTGCGGAACTTGACGCAGGCGAACGCCTTGCCGTAACGGCCGATGCGCGGCGAAAGGTAGAGGGCCGGGCCGCGTGAATCCAGGCGGATGAGGACGGCGACGACGAGCAGAGGCAGGCCAAGCACGAGCAGGAGGAGGCTGGCGCCAAGGAAGTCGGTTATGCGCTTCACGGCGCGGTTAGTGCCCGACGCGAGTTGGTTGCGGACCTCGAGCCCCAGGGTGGCGCCCAGGGGCGTGGCTACCACGGAGTTGGTGGGCAGCCCACGTAGATCGGGCAGGAACTGTACGTACTTGAGGCGGTTGCCGGGTTGGAGGAGGACTCGGTCGAAGGCCGCGGAGCTGGCTGCGGTTGGGCCGATGATCGCGTGACGGACTTCGTTCGTGTCGATATACTTCCATGCCTCCTCGAGGGTCCCGGAGACGGCTACGGTGGCATCGGGCCAGCTTCCACGCTCGCCGAACACGGCTATGGGATGTAGGCCGATGTCCGGGTGCGCCAGCAGATGACGCGTCACTTGCCCCGTGGCCGGCTCCGTGCCGATGACCACGACCGGCCTTCCCCAGAGCCTCAGCCGCTGGAGGGCCTTCTGCGCCGCGAAACGGATCACGGGCGCCAGCGCCGTGGCGGCCGGCACGGCGACGAAGAACACGGGCGCCGTGAGGCCGAACACGTCCGGCAGGAGCAGGGCGATGAAGCCGACGGCTACGGCGGCCGCGAACGCCGCCCGCACCGAGCGGCTCAACTGCCGGTAGGAGGGGAGCCCGTAACCGGGGTAGAGCCCGGCCGCGGCGGCGACCGCGGGCCACGCGAGCGTGGCGTAGACGAGCGGTAGGCGCCAGCCGACCGCGAGGGACATGCCGGGGTCGAAGTGCCCGGCGACGTACATGCCGAGCGAGAGGGCGCCCGCCCCCGCGACCGCGTCCGCCAGCGCCAGTCCGAGCCGCACGGCCGTGGCGCTGCCGACCCCCGTCTCCGCCTCGGCCACCTCGCGCCGGCCGACGGCGCGCCAGCCGAGCACGGCGGCCAGTGGGTAGATGACGGCGCCGGAGAGGAGGGTGGCGTCGAAGAGGTTGAGGATGAGGACGCCCAAGAGGACGGCCGCCGCGGGCTGGTCGCGCTGTTGCACGGCGCGCAGCGCGAGGAGGGCGAAGAGGCCGACGAGGCCGAGCAGGCCGATGAGCCCGCGGTCGACCCAGACTGCGAGGAACGAGTTGTGGGCGTGGGCGGCGACCGGCCGGAGCAGCGTCTCGTCAGGATGCAGGGTCGTGACGGCCAGCGGGAACCCCCCGGGCCCCCAGCCGAGGAGCGGCTTGGCGCTCACCGCCTCCAGCGCGTCGCGCCAGATGGGCAGGCGCGAGGTGCGCAGGTCCGTGACCCCCCGCGCGGCCGGCCCGGGTCGGTACGGCAGCAACGCGTACGAGCTCACCAGCTGCAACTCGGCGAACGAGGTCGTCACGCCCGTGCCGCTCGAACGGTCCGGCACGACGCCGACGTACCAGGTGAGCGGCCGTTCGCCTTCGAAACGGAAGGTGACGGCGGTGCGGACCCAGCCTCCGTCCAGCTCCAGGGCGCTCGAGGAGATCACGGTGATGGGGCCCGTCGCCGTGGTGCGGTGGACCTCGTTCTCCAGGACGGTGCCGAGGTTGGCCGCCGTCTGTCCGACCGCTTCCCGGCCCCACCCGTCGAACCCGGGGCGGGCCCCTTCCGGCGCATGGATGGCGGCGCTGAGCGTGTAGGTCTCTCCGGGCAGCAACGTGACCACCTGCTGCAGGCGGGACCACGACTCGGTGGAGGTCTTGCGGACGTCGAACGCCGTCCTCGGCGTTCCCGCCACGGTGACGGCACGCGTCGTGAACGCGACGCCAAGGGTCACCCACCAGTCGCCCTTGGCCAGCTCCGTGCCTCGGAACTCGTTGACGGCGTCCTTCTGCGGAGCGAAGTCCGTGAGCAGGCCGGTGGTGCCCAGCCCCAGCCTGGCAGGCACTCCGAAGGCGAAGAGCAGCATGACCGCGATGAGCAGCCGTTCGGCGGCACGCGTGAGGGTCGTGCCGCGCCTGACGACGAACTGGAGGCCGAGCGCGATCGCCAGCCAAGCCCAGACGGCCTCGCCGGCCCCCGACACGATCACCCCCACGGCGCCGATACCGAGCGAGATGACCCGCAGTTGCGGGGACGGGACCACGATGGCGAGGAGCGCCGAGAGCACGAGGATGGCGTGCCCGAAGATGGCCGGGTGGACGTTCCAGGCGATGGCGTCGAGGAAGGTCTGAGCCAAGTCGAAGCGGAACGCGCTGATCTGCCTCAGCCCGAACACCAGCGTGATGACGAGGCCGACGACGAGGCCGGCGCCTATGTCCTCCGACACCGTGACGCTGCGCGCGTTGCGCCTGAACTCCGTCGCGGACCGGAAGATGAGCCAGACCGCCAGCACTTGCGTGCTGGCGAGGGCGCCTTCCAAGGGATGACCCGTGAGCAGGTACGGTGCCCCTAGCAGGAGTCCGGCCAGCCACCACCAGGTGTCCGCCCGCTGCACCTGCAAACGGCCCGCGAAGATCGCGGCGATGGCGATGAACGGACCTACGGCCGGCACCGCCGCGAAGCTGACGCCGGCCAGGAACGCCGCGCCTCGCTGCATACGGCTGGTGCTATGCAAGGCGGCCATCTGGTGGAGTCTACAACCTTGTCGCAGTCGGGTCCGGGTCGGCTCGGAGTACAGTCTCACCCTGAGCCACAACGCTAATGTGTGGCACCAAGGCGCTTACGCATACGCCGAGCGACGGCGACACTGCCGGGGAAATGCACCTTCAGGAAGCGCTTCAGCCTTCTAGTGACTCCACCTCTCGGGGGGTGTTCTTGGGTCATGACGCGGAAATCTACATTGGCGAACCAATTCACGAGCTTAGTTCTTGCTTGCAGAAGGTTGCTGTCAGTGATGCAGGGCTCGACTCGTCGCTTGGCATCTCGCTGGATGTCTTGCCACATGAACACCCCATTGTCACCCAACTCGAAACGTCGTATAGAAAATGCAGTGATGATGCGCTCGACTGCTTCATTGGCCGCCACCGGCATGCCCCAGTGAGAGGGTTCTTCGCCAAGCACTACTAGACCTGCTGCGGTGCGCAGGCATTTCTCACATACGCCACAGTTCTCACCCGCTTGGCTAGCAGCAGAGTAGCAAACGCGTAGCTGGAGCGGCGCAATTGCGTGACGATTGTTGTCATCGACACAGAGGGCCAGTTTCTGCTGGCGCGACAATTCAAATGCATCATGATGTACCCGAGTTCCGGTCCAAGCAATCTTGTTGTCGATAGTAGGATGCGAACCCCATGGTGCGTCGAAGTCGGCGGTATGAGATGAGGCTATGAGCACTTCCTGGATTCGGTGCAGTGCTGCCAAGGGTGCGGCCAACCCTGTCAAGCCGAGTCCGTGCTGCGCTAGACCCCACCAGTTGGAGATTGGAGCGTTGGCGTTGTCGAGATAGTCGGCATTTAGGAATTCTCGTAGGTTCGACTTTACGAAGGCTACATCATGTCCGAACTGCTTAGCATAATCTGCTATACTAGTATGAACAGTAGACCACTTCTTATCCTCATCTAGTCGAATATCTGCTCCCCATACTGACATCAGTATCTGCCGGGAATCGCGATGTCGGATCGAGGTGCAGACCGAATCTAGACCGCCACTGAAGAGCACGATTTTGTGAACAGCGGATTCCGTGAGCTGTGACCACAGTCCGCGAGAATTGTCTTCGGCCTGCCCCGGTGGCTTTGCTAACGTCGAGCCATTACTAACTTGTTGGTGATGTTGTGCAATGACACTGCCCCGCCAATTGACTGTTGGATACATCTTCTCAAAAACTTGCCTCACATTATTGAGAGCATGTAGCGCCGCCTCGTCAATTTCATCCACAGTGAAGGTTAGTCCCGATAGCCACACAACTGGAGCGATATTGAATAGGGCGGGGATCAGGAGGGTGGTCTGCGGGACTTCGTGCAAGGCGACCGATTCGGGATACTCCACAAAAAACGGCGCAATGACGTACTTGGGATGTAACCTTTTACTAATTTTAACTATGAGGCGATTGCGATCTATAACAACTTCTTCAAAGAGATTGATCTGTTCGGTAACCCGCGGTAAGGCGACCATAGAAGGTAGTCTACCCTTAGACCAGCGGTGACCACTTCAAGTCCAAAGCTGATCCTGAATCTGTGACTACGGAAAGCATATTAACTGCCGGCTGGAAGCCGAGGTTCATCGGTTGCCGGTAGCAGGCCGCCAAGCGATAAACCGAGCAATGCGAGAACATGGGGGTCGATGAGTGTGTAATCGAAACTGTTGAGTATGAGTAGAGTCGTCAACACAGCTAGAGCGCTTCCTAGGTCGTGGTGCCAGCTGCGTCTGAAGGCCAAGACAAGCGTTCCCAGCAAGGCTAGTAGTCCAGGCAGGCCGTAGGCCGCAGCGAAGGCGAGAAAGAGGTTATGCGGGTGATCGACGGCTGGGACACCCTGTGACTCTTTGATCGTCTTCCAGCGTTCCACGAAGCCGCTCTCCCCCCAACCGTGCAATGGTCGTTCGGAGACGAGGTCAAGCGAGAAGCGCCAGATCTCGCTGCGGCTCACACTGTTGCCGTCGCGCAGGAGGTCGCCGATGGAGGTGAGTCGGCCGATGCCGCCGATGATGAAGGCCAGTGCGGTCACGAGCACAAGAGCGAAGACCGCCACGGTGTGGCGTCGCCGGAGGCGCCCGATGGCATACACGAGGACAGCTGTGAGTAACGCGAGGAGGGACGTGCGGCTCCCGGTCATCAATATGGTGCCGGTGGCGAACGCGACTGGCAGCAGGGCGGATCCGAACGAGCCAGCGCTGACGAGTGCCACGATGGCGGCGAAGGCGAAGACGTGCCCAGCCGTGTTGGGGTGCGTGAACCATAGGCGCACGCGTTCTGACGCTGGTCGTTGCTCCAAGGTTACGGTGTCTGCCGTGAGCCTTAGGTTCCTTATTTCCAAGCTCGAGCCCGGCTCCAGGCGGGCGATTATGGCTAGCCGCGTCGCCTGAGTAGAACTGGCCACGGTGAACTCCATCGAATGCTGAGTCCAGTCTTTTGTTGGCGCCACCTCAAACACAGGTGTGGGGCTGACACCACGCCCCGGGTTGAGCGTTATCTCGGCCGTAGTGCGCGAGATGCTGTCCAGCAAGTCTGTGGCCCTCAGTTCTACGTCGAAGCGCATGGTACTTACTCCCGCTGGAAGGGTCCAGTACTGGCCGTAGCTCCTAGCCGATGCATCAGCCGTGAGGACTGTGACGCCCTGCAACCACGCTAGAGGTCTACCCACGGTGTTCGAGTCGGTGGAGTACGAGTACCATCCTCGGTGATCGGCGAACCGCTCAGCGACACTTGCCACTAGTCCGATAGAAAGTGCCAGGGTTAAGCCAAGTGACAGAGTTGGCCGTGGTGGACGCGCCCCTGCGGCAAAGAAGATGACGCCGCTCAATGAAAAACCGGCCAACCACAACCAGTCGTTGCTCATGACACGGGTGGCCGATAGCAAGAGAAGCGGTGACCAAGCGAGCAGTGCTCCGCGTACTGTAGCTGCAAGGCGGCCACCCTGGTCCGCCCTTGGCTTCATGAACATCAATGACGTCGCAAGCGGCGGCCATAACAACGCCGACATGACCGCGAGGGACCGCCCGTCCAATCTGCGCACGGCCTTCAGGTGCCACCGCTCGTAAGCGCCTGCAATTCGGCCTCTAACGCTTCGAAGACGTGCTCTCGGATGCGGTGCTCTCGTATGAAGCTGCGACCTCGAACGCCGGTGGCCACGGCGTCATCGCGCCGAGTCATGACGGAGCGTAGGCTGGCTGCTAGCTTGGCCGGATCACCTGGGGTCACGACGTAGGCGAGGTTACGCTGGCCGATCATATCCGCTAACTCGCCCTCCGCCGCGTGAACTACAGGGCGCGCCGTAGCTAGGTACTCCCACACTTTGGCGGGTTGCACACTACGCATTGTAGGATTGCGTCTTATGTGCGAGATTAAAATATCACAATTGGAGTAGATGTCCAGTAGCTTTTCAGTCGGTTGATAAGGCAGGAAGCTCACGTTGGAAAGGCTATTGGCGCGCTTGACGAGGGCCTCCCGTTCTGGGCCGTCACCAACGAGCAGGAAGTCCGTCTCGGGCATTAGGCGGGCTGTGTCTATGACGACTTCAAGTTCCTGATTGAACCCGAAGAGGCCTACATAAGCGGCCAGGGGGCGCTTACTGGTGTCGGCGAAGGGCGTCGGCAATTTGGAGAGTGAATCGAAGAGCTCGGTTGCAACCCCGTTTGCTATGACCTTGTTGCGATGCTTCAAGGGCAGGAAATACTCCAATTGTCTCTCGGTTGTTGTTGTTATTAGGTGAGCACGACGCGCTGTGAATCGCATCAAAGACCCGAGCGCGAGGTCGGTACCAAGCGTTCGCTTACCGGCCGCACGCGGATACAGCCAGATTAGGTCGCGGATGTCCCAAGCGAATGGGCGACCCCTGATAAGCGAGGCGAGGTGAGCCGTCTGACCGAGGAACATATAGGGGCTGGAGGCGAATATGACATCGAACGGCTCGCGCAACAGAAAGCCCAGCGCTTTGATCGCAAAGAGCGACTCGGAGGCGAGTCGCAGCTTTAGGTTGGCCTTTGGGACCAGCCAAGGCTGCAAGCGTACGATGCGCACCTGAGCCTCGTATTCATGCCTTGGAGTGGGCCCAGAATAGCCGGGATAGACTTCGTTCTGGGGATGATGGGGCAAGAGAGTGAGGACGGTGACCTCCCAGCCGCGCGTTGCGAGGAAGCGCGCCAACGCTGTGATTCGCTTAGCGCCGGCGTTTGACTCTGGCCAGTAGTTGGGTGCCAAGAGCACCACTTTGCTCATAGCTTCCCCCCCTTCTCGGACTTGATCCGTGCCAGCAACTCAGCCGCGCTCCGCTTAGCGCTGAACTCCGCTTGCACTCGCGCCTGGGCGCGAGTGCCCATCTCCGCGCGTGCGGTAGGGTCGGCGTGCAACTCGCGAATAGCTGCCGCCAAGGCAGCCGCGTCGGCGGGGGGCACCAGGCGTCCGGTATCCGTAGTGACGAGTTCAGGGATACCTCCCGTACGGGTAGAGACTACAGGGATACCGAAACTCATCGCCTCCATGAGAGACACGGGTATCCCTTCGTGCCGGCCATCGCCCAGGTCCAGGCTTGGAAGCACTACCGCGTCGACGTCTCCCCTTCCGTACATGGCAAGAAGTTTGTCATGTGGCACAACGCCTAGGAAATCTATCACTTTCTTGACTCGTAGTTGGTCGGCCAGTTGCGCCAGTTCCGCGGCCAACGGACCAGTCCCTGCGACGAGAAGTCTCACCGCTACACCGTCGGCCATCAACCTGGCCACCGCTTCGAAAAGGTAACGATGTCCCTTGAGTCCGATGAGGTTGGCAGCGCATAAGAGCGTGAACTCGGCATTGTTTGGGCGCTGGGCGGCACGCGGCTGTTCGTCGACCCCCAGATGGGTGACGATGACATGTGCATTAGGCGCCAAGTGCTTGTCGGCTAGCGCTACACCACTATCCGAGATGAAGCGCACGAACGTAGCGCTATCGGTCTTCTCGCGGAGAAGGTTGTTTTCGACGATGTCCCAGCGGTGAGCCGTAAGACTCCACGGTATCCCTGTATAGCGGTGAGCAACTAGACCCATGGTTCCAACTGTGGCTGCCCAATGGCAATGAAGGTGTGTAACCCCACGATCCCGCATTAGTTTGGTGATCCAGAACGCTTTGGGTAAGACGCAGACGTTCCGTAAGAACACTCCCAGGCTGCGTGAATGGAGCACCACGCTTGCCGCGCGCCAAACAGCGATGGGATGTGCGAGGAACAGCCGGAGCGCCGTACTCACGACCTCTAGCGACAACAGGGGTTGCCTGACGGCAACAGTCTCGAACGGTTTGGCGTCGTCGTGAATAACCGTGGTTGGGGAGCGCGGTACTACGTAGAGCGTCTGCACCCGAGTGCCAAGCTCTCGTACCTCTGGCACCAGAAAGGCCTCTCCTCGCCCGAATGGGAACTGTTGTGTTAGGACGAGCAGCTTCACCTCATCGGATGCCACGCGTGCGGTTCCTTGGTTCACGACCGGCTCCGTTGGATAAGTTTCAGGTAAAGCTCTTCATACGACCGCGCCATTGCGCCTATCGTGAACCGCTCGTTCGCAGTAGCAGCTGCCGACGTGCCTAGCCGGCGTGCTTGCGCTCCGTCGGTGGCGACATCGACCATCGTATTCGCTAGGGACTCTATATCGCCAGGTGTCACGAGCAGCCCGTCGCAGCCGTTGGTAATTAGCTCTGGCACCCCACCTACTCTCGGCGCGATGGTAGGTAGCCCGGCTGCCATAGCCTCCATGACAGACAGCGGGTTGCCCTCAACGAGAGAGGCGGACACGAAGATATCCGAGCCCGAGAGCAGGCGAGGAATATCTGCTCTCGACCCTAGGAGCGTTACGTGCGTTGTGAGCCCTTCCGTAGTGATCTGCTGTTCCAGGGCTGCGCGTTGGGTACCCTCCCCTACGAGCATGAGCCTAGTGTTGCGCGGAATATAGCCTCGGGCTCGTGCAAATGCCGTTATCAGGCCAGCATGGTTCTTGCTAGGGTGAAGGTTCGCGACGCTTATGAGTACGAGAGTGTCCTCTCCGATACTGAATTCGTTACGCATGGCGGCGCGTTCTACCTCTGAGCGCGCGTAAAGCGTCACAGGGATGCCGTTTGGGATGATGGGGGCTTCGCGCCCATAGACCTCCGATATGGTTGCACGTACTTCTTCGGCTATGGCGACGGGCGTGGCACCAAGCCGCAACGCTACATTCTGCAGGACCCGGCCAAACCGACCCGCCTCGCGTGTGGCGACGCTGTGAACGGTGTGCACGCGCACGGGACGCCGGTCACTCACCTGACTCCATAACTGGTAGGAGAGGGTCCGAAGATGCGTATGTACTACGTCGAGATGTAATTCACGCACAGTGCGTGCTAAGTCACGAGCGGTGCGCAAGTCTAGCCCCTTGCGCTTATGCAGGTGAATAACGGTCACGCCTGCCTCAGCAAGCGTTGCCTCTAGAACGGACCCGACCGGAGGGTATAGGGAAAGCAAAAAGGGTTCGAAGTCCTCGCGGTTCAGTTCCCGTGCCAAGTTGACGGCCATTGTCTCGGCCCCGCCCACGGATAGATTCGGCAAGACTTGCAGAACACGCTTCTTCACGAATTCAGCCGCCAACTCTTGGCATCGGTGGTGCATATCCCTGCCAAAGCCCACCACCAGTCAGCAACGCGTGGCATGGTAAAGGCTGGACTCCCAAGCGATGTTGCGAGCAGGGTAACTAGCCAAATAAGGATTAGTGAGCCGATCACCGGATTCCGGATCGCGGCCGAGGATATACTGAGGAGGGCCAAGAGGCAGATAATCGCTCCAATCATGCCGCCTAGGAAGAGGCAGACCACATATGCAGAGTCTCCCAGGAAAACGTTTGGAAGACTAAAAAAGCCCCAGCCGATGAGGGGGCGCTCTGTAATAGCGTCGATTGTGGGAAGAAGTAGTCCGGACGAGCCGAACCGAGTAGCGTAGACGTCGAGCGAACTCAGCCGTTCCAACTGGTAACGCAGCGAGCCGGCTGCTACCGGGCTCAAACGGATGGCAGTCGCCACCGTCGGTAGAGCAACGAGTGTTACCAGAACTGCCAAAGCGATCACTTTGAGGCGAGCGCGCCAAGGCGCAAATAGGATTAGCGCGCTGCACATGGCAGCGAAGCCAGCTATGAACGTACTCGAGAGAGTAAGCACGCCGGCTGCGAATGCAGCTAGTACACCGGTGAAGAGGAGAATCCGTGAGTGTCGTACATCCGACCCAGTGTTTCGGGTCGTGAGCCAAAGTCCGGTACCGATGGTCAGGAGGTAGTAAACCGCGGCATAGGAGGGCGCTTCGAACACCCCGACGGCCCTCGACATCCTCCCGTACTCGACGAGTTGATTGGCTATTGCTGCGCGCGACCCGCTCGAGAAGTAGTCGACAGTCAGGCCTACTGCCGGAGTGAAGTTGAGGGCCTGCATGACTCCTAATAATCCGATCGGTATGGCAAGATAGACGAACCAAGCGAGTCCCTTCAGCACAGACTTTCGTTCGCTCCCTAGGCGCGAGAAGAGCCACGCGACCAAGATCGGGCGCAGGAAGCCCAGAGCGAGACTGGGTGCGAAGACCCCCTCATCCGGAGCGGACCAAGATAGGAGGCTGCTAAGTGCTGCCAGTAGCCAGAAGCCAGCCATGACGATAACAAGTGGCGTTATACGCACTCTACGAATCGCTAAGACCAAGAGGGCAGGTACCCACAGTAACTCTATCCTCACTGCTAGTCCGCTCACTGACAGGTAGGGGAAGACAAGCGTTAGAACGAGTAAGCCGATGGCTAAATCCGAGACCCTAGGTGCTCGCCGTGCCGAACGTATCGCCATGACCTACGGGCTTAACCTTTCGCTTCCAAGGAGGTCGACGACTTGACGCGCGGTCTCGGCTTCGTCCTTGGCAATAGGTGGAATACGCTTGCTCAGGTAGCCGGCGTACGCTTCTCGCTCGCCATAAGCGGCAAGGACTCGTTGCCAAAGGTCTTCTCGATCAAGCGCACCGATGTCTAGAACGTATTGTTCCAGCCCAAGCATCTGCATGATTCCTCGCGTCTTGAATCCATGATAGGCGATGGCTACTGCTGGCGTTCCGGCGGCGAGGGCGAGGATGACTGAGTGAAAGCGGGTACCGATGAGCAGGGTTGCCCTTCCATATAGATTCATCAATTGGCCGGCAGTAAAGTCATCATGCAAGTAATGGACACGGTTCTGCTCTCCGAGCTGGGCTTTGAGCTGGTCTTGCGCTGTCAGGTCGTTCTCGAGACCAGTCGGCCCGATTACCTGCGGAACCACCACGACGTCAGTCTCGAGCTCAGTGACTACTTGGCGAACGACGTGCGCAATCGCACTAAGGTATGCCTCATACAAGGCATTGCGCCGGCCTGGAACGTCGAAAGGGAAGGCCCACTGACGGACGGTAAGAGCCACGAAGCGCTCAGGCAACTTCGCAGTGACACGCTCCGGCAGCGGCGCACTCTCGATTGCGAAAGCCGTGTCCCACACGAGTTTCAGTCTGGTATGATGGGCGGTTGGTAGGAGAGCGCGAACGTACTCGACGCTCGTCGGCTCGCGGAGATATACGAAGCGCATGCGTTTGAGGACTCGACTCAATAGCTTGCGGTGATTAGCACCAATGACGGGGCCGATTGACTGGCCGTAAATTCCCGTCGGAATCGAGAGACGTTGGGCCAGTAGAAGCGGATACAAGTTGGAGAATAGCCCGACTAGTGAGAGGGGCGAGCCGTTAGAGGCGAAGATATGCCCACCTTTGCTGGCCACAACGCCAGCCCCGTGGAAGCGTTCCAGGGTACGGCGCTGCGGCTCGGACAGCAAGCGAGCAATGAGGCGGCTGCGTGGTAGCGCGAGTAGCAGCGTTGCTATCAGGAGTTGGAGAGCCCGACGCAGGGCCTTGGTCGCGACACCCCCCGACGGTACCGTCAAATTGACCGGCAGGAGGGAGGCGTATACGCCTCCTGGGTAGGCATTCTTCGTGTGCCTGTAATGGTAGCCCATCTCGGAATTTGGGCCCGAGAAGTTTGATATCAGGCTAAGTTCGAGGCGGTGCCCTTCCGCCTCCGCGGCTCTTGACATCGAGCGACTGAAACCCTCTACGATGGCGGCATCGCCCTTGTTGTCGTCGGACCAGCCATTGACTAGGAGCACGGATACGGTGTTCTGGGGGGAATGTTGGTCGTTCATGGCTCCCTATCGGCCTTTCTTTAGCCTGTGGCGCTCCACCGCTCAACTCATAGCTATGGCGCGAGACAGTTGGGCGTGGATTAAAGCCTACCTGGTCGGGGCGCTTCCCTGCATGCGTCGCTCCTTGCCCTATACGGGCGGGTCGCGCAGTCTTAAGGACCAGTAGCCAGTCTGTCTCCGCCCTTGCTGGCTAGTAGCAGCGCTATAGAGTGGATCGACAGCCAGATTGCCGAGTAGATTACGGTGACCACGTCGTTCCATGGTGGCAACAAGAACAGCGCTGCTGCTAGGGGTACGGCAAAGGGGAGTGCAGTCACCACGTGGCGTAGAAGCCGTGCACGCAGTATGCCGCGGTTGATGCCAGCGGTGCCAGCTAGCCACTCGAGCATCGCTACTTGAGCTAGGGCGCTCAAGGTGGCCAAGGCCGCGATGGCAATGACTGGATCGGTGACATGCGCGAAGATAATCAGAGATACGGATCGGAGGATCAGTAGCCCGGCATTGAAATACAGGCCGGCATCCTGCCGCTCTAGGGTTGTGAATAGAGGAGCCAAGGGGGCCATGATGACGGTAAGTAGGGCCCACGGGGCCAACCATTGCATGTAGACTCCGGCCTCCCGCCACTCGGGTCCGAACACGAGGGAGGTCATAGCCGGGCTAGCAATGACTAGCACGAAGCCGAAGGGCACCATAAGCTTGGCCGTTCTAACTACGGCTGGCATCACGGCTGCGGCAAGGCGCCTATCTCTTACGGCGCTCGTCGTGAGCGCAAGGTAGACCTGGCTGATAGCGTTCCCGACCGTGCGTGTCGGTGTTTGAAGCGCTCGGAGGCCAAGAGAGTAGTAGCCGGCGACCGCCGGACCGAAGAAGGCAGCGATAAGGGCCATAGGGATGCTCAGGGTCGCAGCTGAGAAGAGTGCCGACCACGTTGAGTAGACCGGGAAGCGGCGATATCGTCGAGCTGCTGCCAGCATGCCGCGTGGTGAGACGAAGCTGACCTGGAAGCCGTTCTCGGCACGCAGAAGCCGGAACAGGGCAGCGATACCGACGAACTGACCGAGAACTTGACCAAGTATCAGACCGGCAGGACCAAGGCCTAGGGCTCCGAATGCGACCTGTAGAAGAGCGACTCCGAGGGCCTGCCAGATGCTCGTCTTGGCAATCACGTCGAATCTGTTCAGTCTAATTGCCCAGACGCTTAGAGCTTTGTATGCCCCGAGCGAGAGGACGCTCATGGGTATCAGGAACCCGATCGGTTTAAGCGCGGCCCACTCCGAGGAGTCAGATAGCCGGAACAGGAGCGCTTGGGCGCTGAGGAGAACGAGAAGAGCTATTACCAGCAATGCGGTAAGCGAGAGCGCAACAGTATTACAGACTTCTTGACCATCTTCGGCGATCGCAATGGCCTGGTCGTAACGAAGGCTTGCAACGACGGCGACGAGCGCCATCACGGAACCGAAGAGCGCGAAGGTGCCGAACTCGCTTGCCGAGAATAGGCGCGTCAGTAGAGGTGAACTTAGGAGCGTTATCAGTTGCGCGAACGCTGTGCCTGCCGCAAGCTTGCTCACGGCACCACGGTTATCTAAGAGCGAGCGTACTCGCGCATGGGCTCGCGATGTGAATCTCAATGCCACGTCCTTCGCGCGTTTCTGCTCGTATTCTAAGTTTCGGCAACAATAGCGGTGTAAGCCGCCACGAACCCGGGGTTCGACAACGCATCCCCCACGTACTTGAGCGCCCGCCCGCCGCTGGCCTCGGTCATCGCTCCGCCCGCCGCCTCCAACACGGCCTGGGCCGCCGCGGTGTCCCACCACATCGTCGGCCCCAGCCGCGCGTAGAAGTGGGCCGTGCCGTCTGCCACTAGGCAGGTCTTGATGGCGGAGCCGCGCGCGATGGTCTCGACCTCGCCGTACTTCTCGCGCAGCCGTTCGATGAACGCCGCCGTCGCGGCGTTCGCGTGGGAGCGGCTCACCATCACGCGCACCGGCCCCTCGGCCGTGGGCGGGCGGACGTGGATGGGGTGGGCGTTGCCCTCCGCGTCGAGACGCCAGGCGCTCGCCGGCTTGCCGGCATGCGCGGCGACGCCCGTGTACGTCAGGCCGGCCACGGGCGCGTGCACGACGCCGAGTACCGGAACGCCGTCCTCGATCAAGGCGATGTTCACGGAGAACTCGCCGTTGCGCTTGACGAACTCCTTGGTGCCGTCGAGCGGGTCGACGAGCCAGAAGCGCCGCCACGTTCTGCGCTCCTCGAACGCCGGGGCCGGCGACTCCTCGGCGATGACGGGCACGCCCGGCGCCAGCTTGGCGAGGCCCGCCTCGATCACGTCCTGGGACGCGACGTCCGCCGCCGTCACCGGTGAGGCGTCCGCTTTCGTACTGACGGCGAAGTCGGTGGCGTAGATCGCGAGGATCGCCTCGCCGGCGGCCTTGGCGATGTCGTATGCGCCGGCGCGTAGGGCCTCTAGGTCCGAGTCCGTTGTCTTGTCTGAGGTCATTGCGGTTAGCCTAACGCGTCACCGTGTCATCTGGGCTAGGCCAACGGTCGAGGAGAGTCGCACCTAGCCAAATAGAGCTACGGCATTTTGCCGTATGATATCCAGAGAGGAGTTGATGGTGGCCAGGTCACCTGTCGAGAACGAGACCGCCAGACTGGAGGCTCGCATCCCAGTCCATGTATACGAGCAGATGCAGCGTGCCGCTCGGTTGCGCGGCATGACACTGACCGGCTATCTCATAGCTACCGCAGGCGAGGATGCGCGGCGTGTCGTCGAGGAGGCGGAGATCATGCGCCTTGCTCGAGAGGACCAGGTCCGCTTCGCCGAGGCGCTCATGGAGCCGCCCGAACCCAATGAGAGGCTGGAACGTGCCGCCAGGCGGCACGCTGAGTTGATCGAGCGCAGGTGAGTGCCCGCTTCGCCATAGAACCGCTCAGTGGCGAGCACGAGCGGACCGGTTTCTCGTGCGGCAACGCGCGGATCGATGCCTACTTCCACGAGGTCGTGTCGCAAGACGTGAAGCGTAACTATGCGAAGTGCTTCGTGGCCGTGGAGGGTTCGACGGGTCGGCTCGCCGGATTCTACACGTTGTCTTCCAGCAACGTACCCCTAACGGACGTACCGACCGTGCTGGCGAAGCGGTTGCCTCGTTACCCTTCCGTGCCCGCGGTGCTGATCGGCTGGCTCGGTAGGCATATCGACTATGCGGGGCAAGGATTGGGCGAGGCCTTGCTGTTCGACGCGTTGAGGACGGTGGTCACATCGTCAATCGGAGCCCATGCCGTGTTCGCCCATGCCATCGACGACAGGGCGGCGTCGTTCTACGCCTCTTTCGGGTTCGTGCCGTTGATCGCCCGTCCGCTTACTCTCTATCTGCCCGTGGCAACGGCGATGCGCTTGCTCGTGCCGTGATCCCCTAGAGTTGACCAGCGCCCCTTGACCCTCACGTAACGTAAGGGTCTACCGTGAACGGCGGGAAGGAGGCGCATGCCTGTGAGGCGGACCCAGAACGAAGCACTGACGGTCGGCGAGGTGGCCAAGCTCGCGAACGTGAGCGTCCGGACGCTCCACCATTACGACGAGTACGGCCTGCTGTCGCCGAGCGAGCGCAGCGAGGCGGGTTACCGGCGCTACACGCCGGGCGACCTGGAGCGCTTGCACGCCGTGCTCGCCTACCGGGAGCTCGGCCTCGAGCTGGGCGCCATCCAGGAGCTCCTCTCCGACCCGGCCGCCGACCCCATGGAGCACCTGAGACGCCAGGAGGCGGTGCTGAACGCGCGGCTCGAGAAGCTGCTCGCCATGCGGCGGTCGCTACGCAAGCAGATGGAGGCGATACACATGGGAATCAACCTTAACCCCAAGGAGCTGCTCGAGGTCTTCGGCGACGAGGACCCCACGAAGCACGCCAAGGAAGCCGAGGAGCGCTGGGGCGACACGGACGCCTACCGTGAGAGCCAGCGCCGCACCAAGAGCTACACGAAGGAGGACTGGCTGCGCATCTCGCAGGAGAGCGAGGCCATCGAGGCCAAGTTCGCCGAACTTCTGGCCGCCGGCGTCTCCCCGACGGACCAGCGCGCCCTGGAGGCTGCCGAGGCCCATAGGCAGCTCATCTCGCGCTTCTACTACGACTGCGGCTACGCCATCCACCGCGGTCTGGCCGAGATGTACCTGGCAGACCCGCGCTTCACCGCGCACTACGAGAAGCGCGCCGCGGGGCTCGCCGAGTTCGTCGCCGACGCGATCAAGGCGAACGCTTCTGGGCGGGACTAGCCCTTACACCCCATGACCTGGAGGGCCAAGGAGAGCCGCGGCAGTACTGCCGCGGCTCGTCTCAGCTCGCGGTGAGGTGGCCGAGGGCGACGACATTGACGCCATCGGGTCGAGTCAAGCTGACCTTTCCCGCTGTGATCACGTTGAGCGACCTGAGCTGCTCGGCGCGCCTGGCCGATACCTTCCCTTGCAGCTTCTTGAGGTTCGACGCCGCGGACTCGATGTGCGCCTCGCCCCCGAGCTTCACCTCGAACGCCGACCAGGTGCCGTCGTTCAACTCGACGATGATGTCGATCTCCAAGCCGGAGTCGTCACGATAGTGGTACACGCTGCCACCGAGGGCATCGGCATAGACCCGCAGGTCGCGCACGCACAACGACTCGAACAGGAGCCCGAGCGTGTTGAGGTCTGCCATGAGGTTCTCGGGACCGGCGCCCAGAGCTGCGGCGGCCAGGGACGGATCGACGAAGTGCCACTTCGGTTTCACCCTCAACCGTACCCTCGAGCGCAGGTGCGGAGCCCACGCGGGCTGCTCCTCTACTACGAACACCCTACTGAGCGCGTCTAGGTACTTCCTAACGCTGCGTGCGGAGATGCCTTTGGCCGGGTCGCTCCGTTCCTCGATCTCCGCCTCCACCCCGAGCTGGGCCGCCGAGATCTCGGTGGCCACGTTGCGTGCCAGAGCCCGCATCAAGGCGAGCATCCGTACTGGGTCCACCACTAGCTCACTGGCCGGCAGGTCGACGCGCGCGATGTCTTCCAGGTAGCTCGTAAGGTAGCCGCGCGCCGATCTGGTGCTCTGGCGCACCAGCGACGGCCAGCCGCCCCGCGCGATCAACTTCGCGTACTGCGGCACGGTAGGACCGCCCAACGCCGCCACGCTCTTCCCTCCGAAGAGGGCGTCTAGGCTCACGGTTCCAGCGCTGTCGCCGCTCTCCGCGAGCGTCATCGGCCTCAGCGTGATACGGCGGAAGCGCCCGGCCCCGCTATGGCGCGTATGGTCGTCGGCTGGCGTCGCCGATCCCGTGAGGATGAACTGCCCCGGGCCGCCCCGGAGGTCGACCTCGTGCCTGACGGCGTTCCAAAGAGCAGGGGCTAGCTGCCATTCGTCGATCAGGCGGGGTATCGCGCCTTCCAGCAGCGTCTCCGGGGAGATCGTGGCCAGCGTGATCAGCTCCGGTGAAGCATCGAGCCGGACCGAGCTGGCTGCGGCGTGGAGGCCGCTGGTGGTCTTTCCCACAGCTCGCGGGCCCTGCAGGATCACGGCGCCGAAGGACTTGAGTGCTTCGGCGATCGCCCTGTCCACGATGCGTGGCAGATAGGCCGGCATGGCTGAGGCTATCACTTTTGCGCTCATGCCGATGTACTTTTTGCGTTCGCCTCGCTTACCGATTTGCGTTAACTACGCTTACCGATTCGCGTTCGCTCCCCTCTCACGTTCGCGTTGGCTGCGCCGCGCTCCGGAAGACCGCCCTGTCCTTGGCGCGCTCAGGCACCGTTCGGCGTGCGGTCGCGTCTACCTCTCCACCAACCCCAGCAGGTACCGCCCGTACCCGCTCCCGCGCATCGTGTCGGCGAGGCCCTCCAGCTGCTCGGCGCCTATCCAGCCGTTCCTGAACGCGACCTCCTCCGGGCAGCCGATCTTCACGCCCTGCCGCGCCTCGAGCGTCTCAACGTAGTTGGAGGCCTGCAGGTAGCTCTCGTGCGTGCCCGTGTCCAACCACGCCATGCCCTGGCCGAGCAGCTCGACGCGCAGGCGCCCTTGCCGCAGGTAAGCGAGGTTCAGGTCCGTGATCTCGAGCTCGCCGCGCTGCGAGGGCCGCAGCCGGCGCGCCTCCTCCGCGACGCCGGCCGGGTAGAAGTAGAGGCCGGTGACGGCGTAACGGCTGCGCGGCGCGGCCGGCTTCTCCTCGATACTGGTGGCGCGCCCCGCCCCGTCGAACGCCACGACGCCGTAGCGTTCGGGGTCGCTCACCTGGTAGCCGAACACCGATGCTTCTGCGACGCGCTCGTTAGCGGTGCCAAGCATCTCTGCGAGCCCGTGGCCATGGAAGAGGTTATCGCCCAGGACTAGCGCAGAAGCGCTATCACCAACGAAGCGCGAGCCTATCAGCAGCGCCTGAGCGATACCCGCCGGCCGCTCCTGAACTGCGAAATCGAAGCGCATGCCCCACTTATCACCGGTGCCGAGAAGCTCGCGGAATGCTGGAAGATCGCGCGGGGTCGAGATCACGAGCACCTCGCGGATCCCTGCCAGCATCAACGTAGTGAGTGGGTAATAGACCATCGGTTTGTCGTAAACCGGCAGGAGTTGCTTGCTCACTGCCAGAGTGGCAGGGTAGAGGCGTGTGCCCGCTCCGCCAGCCAATACGATCCCACGCCGGCTCATACTGAACGTGCTCCTGTGGGATTCGCTCCTAATCCGAGACGCCCAAGGTCGTAGCGCTCCGTAACGGCCCGTACCCAAGCTTGGTTCTCTACATACCACTGAACGGTGTCTCGTAGTCCATCGTCGAACGTTATCAGCCTCCGCCAACCGAGCTCGTTCTCAGCGCGGCTCGAATCGACTGCGTAGCGGCGGTCGTGGCCGGGCCGGTCGGTGACGCTCTTGATCAGGAGACGATGGTCACTCCGGCCGGGCACGAGATCGTTGAGGTGGCCGAGGAGCTGTTCGAGAAGGATGCGGTTCGGCAGTTCGTGGCCACCGCCCATCAGGTATGTGGCGCCCGGTTCACCGCGTTCGACTACCGTTACGAGCCCGCGAGCATGATCGTCGACGTGGAGCCAGTCGCGGACCTGCATGCCATCGCCGTACATGGGAACACTCTCGCCTGCCAGGGCACGGCTAATAGCTAGGGGCACTAACTTTTCCGGGAACTGGAACGGGCCGTAGTTGTTTGAGGCGTGTGTAGTCATCACCGGTAAGCCGAAGGTGTGGAAATAAGCGTTTGCGAAGTGGTCGGCGCCGGCCTTGCTGGCACTGTATGGGGAGCGCGGATCGTAGGGGCTGCCCTCGTCGAACGTTCCATTGGGACCCAAGCTCCCGTAGACCTCGTCCGTGCTCACGTTGACCATTCGGAACGCGGCACGCTCGCTCGGTGGCAGGGTTTCCCAGTAACGTCTAACTGACTCGAGCAGGTTGAAGGTGCCGGTCGTGTTGGCCTGTAGAAAAGCGCGCGGTCCGTCGATCGAGCGATCTACGTGCGTCTCGGCGGCGAGGTGGAAGATGGCCATGGGCCGTTCTTCTGCGAGTAGGGCGGTCATGCCGGATACGTCGTTTATGTCGAGCTTCACGAGACGGTGGTTGGAAGCGCTTCCAGCCGCTCGCAGGCGCTCTGGGTCGGCGGCATAGGTAAAGGCATCTACGCTCACGACGCGCTTGCCGCCTCCGGCGGTCAGTTGGCGTACTAGGGCCGAGCCTATGAAGCCGGCGGCGCCTGTCACGAGATAAGTGGTCATCGGCGCCCTTCCGGGAACGATTCTAGGTCGGTGAGGAACGGTAGCTTGGCGTCCTTAGCCGAGAGAACCGGACCCGCGACGCCCCAGTCGACACCGATGTCGGGATCATCCCAGCGCACGCCCCCATCCGCCTCGGGCGTGTACGGGTAGTCGGTCTTGTACAGCACGTCGGCCACCTCCGAGAGTACCAGGAAACCGTGGGCGAACCCGGCCGGCACCCATAGTTGCTGCAAGTTGACATCGTCAAGCACGGCGCTTACCCAGCTGCCGAAGGTAGCCGACCCGCGCCGCAGATCGACCGCCACGTCCAGTATGCCCCCGCGAGCCACACCTACGAGCTTGCCTTGCGCATGCATACCAGCCTGGAAGTGCAGACCGCGCAAAACCCCGTGCGTGGAGCGCGAGTGATTGTCCTGCACGAACCGCAGCGGCAGTCCTGCCTCCCTGAATGTCGCCTCGTTCCACCGCTCGAGGAAGAAGCCGCGCGAGTCCGGCTTCACGGAAGGGGTCAAGAGCTTGACATCCGGGATTGCTAGAGAGGTTACGTTCAAAACGTTAGTTGCCTTCCCGTTGACGCCATTGAGCGCGTAGCTGACAAAAGCGCGTCACGTCGAGTGAGACGTCATGCGGTAGAGGCACGCCTGCCTCCACCCTGCTCGCACGACGTACCTCGGGAGCCCTACGCACAGCCAACTCGTACACGCTCTTGCGCTCGGTGGCGAGGTGGAGGGTGTCGTCCTCGATCTGGCCTAGATGCATGATCAACTCGACAAGTAGCGGGGCTATCACGTCGACGTAGTCCTGAGACGTGTAGAGGTCGTCGAAGGCCGTTGGATACGGCCACACGCGGGGTCTGAAGCTCGTACGCACGACGAGGGAGCCGCGCAGTGCCCTTACTGCTTCCTCGGCCACGAGCTTCGTCAGCGAGTAGTAGTTGCGCACGGGCCCGGGCACGTCACCCTCGCGGTAGCCGCCACGGTCCCCGTAGAACACGTAGTCCGTGGAGATATGCACTAATTGCGCGCCGGTCTCCCTCGCCGCACGCGCAACGTTGCGCGTACCCACTACGTTTACCAGCCAGCATCGCTCGCGTGCGGTCTCGGCGCCGCGGACGTCGGTGTACCCGGCGCAGTGGACGACGACGCTCGGTCTGGAAGATGCGATCACCCGTACGGTCTGGTCTGCGTCCGTCACGTCCAGCTCGCGTGAATTCGGTGCGAGGGCGCCCGGCAGGAGGGCGATGAGTTCCCGCCCAAGTCTTCCGCTTCCACCGGTCAATAACAGATCGCTGGCTTGCAGAGAAGGCGACACGATCTCCCTAACCCTCCTGGTGTCGAGACCGGTGCGGTTGCGAGTCGCGCATGCCCGTAGCGGTAGGCACCTGACTGCTGAAGGGGTTGCCGCCGCCCGTGGCCGCGACGCGCGCGCGGGGGGGTGCCGCCGGCTCCGCCACGGCCGCCCGCAGGAACACGAAGAGCGTGGCGAGCAGCCCGCCGACGAGGAAGGCGGCCACGGTGATCGTTAGGCGGTTCCTGGGCTTGGGCTCCAACGGTTGCGATGCGCCGATGATCACGCGCGCGGCGTCATCGACCATGCCCTGCTGGAGGGTGAGAAGCGGCATGACGGCGGCAACGCGGTCGTACGCGGCCGTCGCGTTCCGCAAGGCGTCTTGCGGGGTCGCGGCGCGCAGCTCCAGGTCGGCGAGGCGTTCACGCAGCACCGTCGCCTCCCTCTCGGCCCTGTCGGAGTCGTTCTGCAGCTGGTCGCGCTCGGCCACCTGGCCGGCCAGGTCCGCCGCCAGCGACTCGAGGCGCGCGCGGCTGACGAGCGCGAGGACGCTATGGTCCCCCGTGGCCACGCCCGCCGGGAGTTGGGCGATGGCGGCCGCGAAGCCGGCGGCCGTGGCGGCGTCCAGCACGCCCGCGTCGACCAGCGTCCTGACCTGCGCATCCAACGGTTCGGGTGACGCCTCCGTGCGCGCCGCGGCGGCGGCCGAGAGGAGCGCCTGCCTCGCTCCGTTCGACACGATCAGGGTGTCCAACTCGGCGAGGCGCGAGCGTGCGGCCGCCTGCTGGGTGGCCAGCTGCGCCAGCTGGCTCTGCAGCGCCGGCCTGGCGTCGTCCTTCAGGAAGGCCGTCCAGGCGTCCCTGGCGACGGCGAGCGCAGTTTCCCGCGCCGCCAGCTCCCGCGTGGCCGCTGTGACCGCGACGTCGACGGCGCCGCGCATCGCCTCGGTCGCCGCCCGCGCGCCCGCCTGGGCCCAGCCGTTGGCGAGGTCGGCGGCTTGCGCCGAGCTGTCGGCCGTGGCCATGTGCTGGATGGTGAGCTGCCCACGCGACTGGTTGGACGTGTCGATGGCAGTGAGCTTGAGGCTCTGTAGCAACCGCTTCAGCGCTTCCGTGTCGGTCGTCTGGGTGGGCGGGCCGTCGGTCTGCGTCGGGGTGGCTTGCGTCGTGGTGGCCTGCGCCGCCGCCGCTGCTCCAGCGGTCACTGCCCCCGCCGTCTCCTCCTCGGCACCCTGGTCCCCGCCTGCCTCCCGCCGCGCGCGTGCGGCCGCGGCTTCCTCTAGCGCCTCGGCCAGTACCGCGTTCGACATCGCCAACGACGTGTACGACTGCATGCCCATGCCCACCTGGGGGACCAGGCTCGCCAGTTCCCCTGACGTGGTCGGCTGCGGGGCCGTGACCTGGACAGTGGCGCTGGCAACGTAGGACCCGGGCTTGGTCGAGAGGTACGCGAACGCCGCGCCGGCCGCCACCAGTGCGACCGCCGCGATCAGCCGGAAGCCGCGACGGAAGATGAGGTAGAGATCGCGTAGCGAGACCTCGTCGGTGCGCTCGACCACGGTGACGTACTCCTTGGGCTCGTTCAAAGCCCGACTAGGATACGTCAAGAAACGGCTCGAGGCGCCGACGCCCTTCTCACGCGCGTCTTGCCCTGCTCGGCGGCGGGCTGGACGCGCGCCGGGCAGGCTAGAGCGCCGCCGCTAGCCGCGGCCGACGAGTCGGGCGCTCGGCAGGCTCAGCGGACCGCCACCTCGCGCAGCATGCCGGAACCCTCAAGCCGCTCGAGCCACAGTCGCATGTCGCCCAGCTCCAGGCCGAGCGCGTCGGCGGTGCGGCCGAGGGTCTCGCCCTTGCCGAGCCCTTCGAGGAGGCGTTGACCTTCGGCGCCGTGCTCGGAACGGAAGCTCATGTGCAGGGCGGTCATCGGGTTGAGCGCGTCGCGGCCCCGCAACGTGAGGGCGAAACGGCGGTCCTCCCAGCCCGGCGGCTCGTCCGGGAGCTCGAGTTGGGGCGCGCGCTCGACGGCCTGCTCAGGCAGGGCGTACCGGCGCGTCGGACCCTCGGTTGTCGCGAGGACCTCGAGGAACGGCTGGCCCTGCTTGTAGTACCGGAAGCCCGAGCCGAAGACCTCGAGGCCCGTGAACGCCGGGCCGTCGGCCGGCGCGCTCCTGCCGAGGGCGAGCGCCGCGAGCGGCAGGACGACGGCGGGCTCCAATGCGTCGAGCTCGAGAAGGCCCTTGGCGCGTGCCTGGCCGGCCTTCTGGAGCGCCCGCATCGCCTCCGCCCGGTCGTGAAGCGCGCCGCCCACCTCGTGCACGGCCGCCCTCACGCCGCCGCCGACGAGCAGGGCCACGGAGCGTTCGCGCTCGGTCGCGTAGCTGAGGCAGCCATCGAAACGGGCCTCGTGCAGGCGTTCGAGCAGGTCGGGTAGGTCGATGGCGCCCGGGGTCAGCCGCTGGGGCGGGGCCAGGCGCGGCAGTGCGCGCAGGAGCGGCGACTTGCTGGCGGGGAAGCGCGGCGGCAGCTGAGGGGTCACCGACGGTTCGTGCGTGTGCAAGTGGAAGCGCTGCTCCGGCGCATCGAGGCGCGCGTACGGCCCGAGCTTGAAGCTCGCCTCCACCTGGCCGCGGGCGAGGAGGAGGAGCGTGGTGCCGCTGCCGTCCGCCAACGCGAGCGTGCCCGAGTGCCGGATGGCGCGCAGGTTCTCGAGGAGCCACTCGGCGCTGTGCTCACCCGTGTCGCCGAGCATCCCTTGGGCGCCCGCCCCGGTGCCGGCACTGACGTCCCGGGAGCGGCTCGCGTTCGGGCCGGTCAGCCCCAACGTAGCCTGCTCGCCTTGCGCCGGCCGGGTCTGGCGCGGCTGGGAGCTGCGACCGTTGCCGCCCGTCTCGTTCACGCGCTTCGCTCCCCCTCGTTCAGGACGCGCCTGAGGAGGTCGCGGTCGGTCCGGTGCGTCAGGAGCTCGAACGCTTCCGCGGGCGGGTAGAAGCCCCCCGCCACGAACGCTTCCTCCGTGACGTTGGTCGACGTGTCCTCCGCCTCGCAGCGGTACCAGGTTATGAGGCGGTGCACGCCCCGCGGGTTGCGGTAGTAGGTCGTCCAGGTGCGCTTCGGGTGGTCGCAGCGCGCGCGCACGCCGGCCTCCTCGGCTACCTCCCTGAGTGCGGCTTGCAGTTGCGTCTCGCCCTGCTCGACGTGCCCCTTCGGGAACACCCAATGGCCGCTACCATGCCTCAGGAGGAGTACCTTCCCGCCGGGTCCGAAGACCACACCGCCCGCGCCCGCGACCGTCGAGGCGTCCGCGTCGCGCGCTCTAGAGGGTCGATCGGGGTGGCGGCGTGACATGCCCCAACATGCTACACCGCTCCCCAATGGCCGTTCTTGAGCCCTGGCGCACTCAGCGCCTCGCGACCAGGCCGCCGCCGTGGAGGAACTCCAGCAGGCCGTCGGCCAACGCTTGGGCCAGTTTGCCCTGGTAGCTCGAGGAGGCGAGGTCACGCCCCTCCTCCGGGTTGCTGACGAAGCCGAGCTCCACGAGGATGGCCGGGATGCGGGCGGTGCGGATCACGTAGAAGAGGTTGGCCCTGACGCCGCGATCGCGCGCGCCGGTCGCGTCTATCAGGTTGCGCTGCACGGTCTCGGCCAGGGTGAGCGAGTAGTTGAGCTGGGCCTCGCGCAGGATGTCGGCCGCCAGGTCGCGGGCGCTGGCGCGCGCCTCCTCCGTGAGGGCCTGGCCCTCGGTGCCGCCGCCGTTCTCCTCGATGGCCCTGTCAATGAGCGATGGGTTGAGCGGCTCGCCGAACACCCAGGTCTCGATCCCGGCGGCCGAGGCGTTGGAGGCGGAGTTCGCGTGGATCGAGACGAACAGGTTGCGCTCCGGAGCGGCGAAGAGCGAGCGCTGCTGCAAGGTCAGGAACGTGTCGTCGCCCCTGGTGAGGATGACCTCGACCCCCTCGGCCTCCAGCAGCCGCTTGAGTTGCAGGGCCACGGAGAGCACCACGTTCTTCTCCACGGCGTAACCGGTCGCGCCCGGGTCGTGGCCCCCGTGACCGGCGTCTATCACGACTACCTGCCGCTGCTCGGGAACGGTCTGCAAAGCCGGCACGGGTGTCTCGGCCGGCGCGGCGACCGCCTGCAGCGCCGCCACGGCCGCGCCGGCCACGCTCGGGGCGAAGTCGACGTAGAGGGTGCGGCCGGTGGCCTTCGGCACGATGCCGACGCGGAAGCCGGTGCCCGACGCTGCGAGGTCGAACTTGGTGTGCACGCCGATCGTGACGCGACCGGCCTCGTTCGTGACGCTGAGCGCGCTCAGGTTGGCGTCGTCGACCGTCACCTCGTACGCTTCGGAGCGCGCGCCAGGGAGGACGATGACGAGGGCCTTGCCCCCCGCGGCCACCTGGTAGTCGGCGTTCTCCGGGATGTCGATGGCGACGCGCGAGACGCCGTCCGTGATGCCGGTCCGCGCCCGGGCGAGCGTGTAGCCGAGGCGGTCGGCCGTGTCTATCGTGAGCACCTGGCGCTCGGCGTTCCACGTGCTCTCGCCCTCGAAGGCCGTGACGAGCGGCGTGACGGCGACGTACGCGACCCCGTCGACGAGGATGGCCATGGGGCTCGCCAAAGTGGTCTGACCACCCAGGGCAGGGGAGAGGGCGACGGTGCCGGCCGCCTTGACCAAGCCGGCCTGGACGTCGGACGTCGCCTTGAAGCGCGCCGTCCTGAACCCGTCGGAGAACACGAGGACTTTCTCGTCGGCGACGTAGTCGACCGTGAGCTTCATCGCCTCGGCGATGGGCTGGGCCCGCACGAAGGCGTTGGAACTGTCGCCCTGCTTCATGAAGTAGTAGGGGCCGGCGGCGTCGACGACGGTACCGTTGACCGCAAGGTAGTTGTGCCGTTCCTGAGCGGCGGCCGTTACGCAGGTCAACAGCAGGGTGAGGATGAGGAGCAGCCGCTTCACGTCGCCGGGGAGTCTATCACGCACCCCGGGGGTCGAAACATGAGGAAATTCGCCCTGCAGCGGGTTTCCCTGCCTTACGACAGGCCTTCTGTCGCGAGTTGGTCGGACCATTCCGTGACGAGCGGCCGGCGCCGGCAGAGCGCCGGGTCGCCGGCCGCCCTGGCGTCCGTGGCCGCGCGCGGGGTCGGCAATGGCGCGCCAGAGCGCCGAGGTCGCGACCGGTGAACGCGGGCGCGCCCGCGTTCGGCACTCGGGCCGCGTTCGGCCGCCGCGCCGCGTTCGGCGGCTAGCGGTCGCCGGGCCGGTCGGCTGCGCCGGGCCGGTCGGCGGCGCAGGGCCCCGACTGCGTCGCCGCGGTCTCCTCGAGCTGACGCAGGCGCGCCTGGGTGGCGTCCTCCGTCGTGAGCCGGGCGGCCCCGCTCTCGAGGTGGTGGTAGAGCGACTCCACGTCCGTGCGCAGGCGCGTGATCAGCTCGCCGGACTCCTGGAAGTGCTGCGCCACCTCGCCCTGGAAGCGGTCGAGGACCGCCTGGAGGCGCCGTAGCCGCTGCTCGCTCGGCTGCCTGCCGCGCAAGTAGGTCGAGAGCCCCCACCCGGCTCCGATGCCGACGAGGAAGGCGATCACGGCCCATAACCAGGCGCTCATGCCGCCGAGCATAGCAAGGCCCAGGCCGACTTCCCCTAGACTGCGGCCAGCATGCCCAACCCCAGACGAGCCAAGCAGGACGGGCGGCCGAGCGGCGGGGCCGCCGGGCGTCCCCCGGCCGCTCAGGCGAGCGCGCCCGCCAACCCGGCGGCCGCTCTGGTCGGCTTGTACCTCAGGCCGCTGCGAGACGACGTGCTGCCGGCCCGCCATTCGGCGGGCGCGCGGCGGCGGGCGGGGCAGATCCAGGCGTTCCTGCGCCCGCTCCATGAGGCGGCCCGCGCCGCTTTGCGATCGGAGGCGGACGTGACCCTGCTCGTCGTCGACTCGCGCGACTGGTACAAGCTCGCGCGCTACCCGTACGGCCTGCCCTTCGCCCGCACCGCCGTCGGCGGCCGGCAGGCGAACGTGATCGTGGCGGCAGATCACCAACCGCGCCTGCTGCAGCGGTTCGACGGCGCCATGCTCGCCGCGGCGCGCGCGGGCGTGAGCGCGCCGGCGCAGCTCGGCGAGTTCATCGACCTGATGGTGGGGCACGAGTGGGGTCATGCCGTTGCCAACCTGAGCGGTCTGCGCACGCGCCTCAAGTGGCTCGACGAGCTGAACGCCACCTACCTCTTCGTGCAGGCGTTGCGGGCCACCGGCCAACGCAACGCCTTGCTGCGCCTGACGGAGTGGTCGCGCTGGCAGGTGGCCGGCACGAGCGCCGAGGCTGGCGACCTGGCCGCCTTCGAGTACCCGCGCAACAGGGCCGGCTGGGAGCGGCTCCTCTGGTACCAGGGCGTGTTCGCGGAGCGGGCGCTCGACCTCTCCGAACGCCGCGGTTGGGACTACCTGACCGAGCTGCGCTCCGCCCTCCCGCCAGCCGACAGGGGGGAGCTCGCGCGCAAGCTCGTCGAGCTCGAGCCCAGCTTCAAGCCCTGGTTCGCCGTCTTCGGTCGCAAGGTCGGGTAGCGGGCCGGCCGTGGCCGGCGAGGGCGCTCGTGGCCTCGGCGACGCCCGGCCTCCCCGGTCGGGGGCTACGTCAGCAGCGCGAGGTCGTGCCCGAGCTGTTCGAGCACCCTGCCGAGCTCGCGGCGCGCCTCGGGCGCGCAGCCGTCGAGGAGGCTCTCGGCCCGCTCGAACGCGGACCGCGCCCGCTCGCCCGCTCCGAGGCTCAGGGCCGCCTGGGTCAGGGCCAAGGCGCCTTCCGTTCGGAGCTCCGGGGGGATCGGGAGGCCGAGCAGGCGCTCGAAGAGCTCGAACGCGCGCGCTGAGTCGTCCTGCGCCGTGGCGAGGTCGGCGGCGGTGAGGTAGTGGGCGTAGGCGGCGTCGGGTGCCCCGCCCAAGGAGAAGTGCTCGGCGGTCATGGCGGAGAAGCTCAAGGGCGCGTGGCGCTCGAGCCAGGTCGCGATCCGCAAGTGGAGCACCGGCCGCTCCGAGAACGGGATCATGCGCAGAAGACCGTTACGCAGGAACTCGCTCTGGAAGCGGTACTCGAGCTCGTCCGGGATGGACGAGCCCGTCTGGGCGACGAGCATCTTCTCGCGCAGCAGCACCTCGACGTCGCCGGAGACGGCCGGGCCGGCCAGCTCGCGCAGCAGGCCCTCCCACACGACCTCGCCGGCGAGCGCGGCGTGAGCGAGCAGCCGACGGTAGGGGGCGTCGATCAGGTCGATGCGCGCTTGCAGGAGCGAGGCCAGCGAGCCGGGGAACGAGTCGAGCGAGGCCACGGATAGTGCCCTGCCAAGCTCTAGCACGAACGCCGGGACCCCGCCGACCTGCTCGACCAGCCCCGCGGCGGCCACGCGTAGCGCCGGGCCGGCCACCTCGCCGAGGAGCCTCAGGCTCTCCTCCGGGGTGAGCGCCGGAAGGTGGATGACCTTGGCGTGGTCGACGGCGTGGCGCCGCGAGGTGCGCAGCACGAGCATGGGCGCCTCGGCCGCGGCGACGAGGGCGACGAACTCGCGCGATGCCGGGTCGTTCGGCTCGTTCTCGACGATCAGCACGAGCGGCCGTACCTGCCCGTGCTCGGTTCCTGGCCCCCTGCGCGTCAGGGCGACGAGCAGGTCGCGCCACGCCAGGTTGGTCCTGTCGATGCTGCGTCGCTCGATGCGCGTCCAGGTCGAGCGCTGAGCGAGGTCGAGGCTCTCGAGGATGAGCTGGTGCCAGCGCGGTTCGCCGGGCAGGAGCCCGTGGAGCAGGCGCTGCACGCGCGGCGCGGCTGAGCGGGGATCCTCGGCCAAGTGCAGTGCGAAGAGTTGGCGGCCGAGGCCGGCGAACGCAGCCTCCTCCGTCACCGGCTGTTCGAGCCATAAGACCAGGGGGCGCCCCCCGAGCCGCTTGACGAACTCGCGCACGAGCCGCGTCTTCCCGCGGCCGGCCTCGCCGACCAGCCACGCCTCGCGCGCGGTCTCGTTCGCGACGGCCTCGTCGTAAGCGGACCTGAGGAGCTCCAGCTCGTTCGCGCGGCCTATGAACGGGACGTGGGCGTACGGGTCGGTCTGCTGCTGCTTCGGCATCACGAGCCGATGCCCCGAGGTGATGTCCGGGAAGCCGTGCAGGCTGATGGGCCCGGTCGGCTGGTAGTGGATCCGGTGGCGCGTCGCCTGGTGCGTCTCCGGGCCTACCCACACGTCGCCCGGCGCCGCGGCCTCCTCCAGCCGGGCGGCGAGGTTCACCGCGCTGCCCATCACCGTGTAGGAGCGCACCCTGCCAGAGCCGACGGCTCCGGCGATGACTATCCCCGTGTTGACACCAGCGCGCCCCTTGAGGGGGAGCCCCCTGCTCTTCCCGATGTCCTCGATGGCCCGCAGGCTGGCGGCCCCCGCCAGCACCGCGCGCAACGCATCGTCAGGGTGGGAGTGCGGCGCCCCGAAGAGGGCGAGCAGACCGTCGCCCTTGAGGGCGTCGACGTAGCCGTCGTACGTCTCCACGACCCCGGTCACGACTGTGAGGACCTCGTCGGCCAGGTCCCGCAGGTCCTCCGGGTCGAGGTCGCGCGTCAGGCCGCTGAAGCCGGAGAGGTCGACGAAGAGCATGGTCACCCGTCGCCGCTCGCGCGCCGCGCCGGCCTGGCGGTCGAGCGGCACGCCGCACATGCCGCAGTAGCGCATGCCGGTGGGGTTGGCCGTGCCGCAGGCCGAGCAGATCACGTGCTAGCTCCCCCTGCCGCGCCCGCGCACCGCCACCTGCTCACCAACCCAGGAGCGGCGCCGGATCGATGAACGGACTGTTCGACCCGGTGGCACGTTGAGCGTAGAACTGCAGGACGTCCGGGGGCGTGAGGGTGCCGCCGCCGAGGTAGCCGAGCACGGTGCCCTGCTGGACGCCGTCGCCCAGGTCGACGAGGGGCTGGCGGAGGTTCACGTAGACGCTCGTCAGGCCGCCGGAGTGCTGCACGGCCACCATGTAGCCGAAGTTCGCGCCGAGGTAGGTTACGGCGGACACGCGGCCCGCCTGCACGGCGCGCACGGCCGAGTTGTTGGCGGGGGCCTGGATGCCCAGGTACGAGTTGTTCCCCTCGCCGAAGCGGCTGATGAGCGTGGCGCCGTCGAACGGGCGCGTGAAGCCCGTCGTGAGCGGCGCCAGCGGGGCGGTGAGCGCGTCGGCCCGACTGCGCGCCGCGTCCGCCTGGCGCTGTAACTCCAGCTGCTTCTCGCGGTCCTGCGCGTACTGCGCCGCAGCCTCCCTGGCCGCCGCCTCCTCGGCCCTGAGGCGCGCGATCTCCTGCTCGAGCTGCCGGTTGACGTCGCCGAGGTTGCCCTCGAGCCGCGTCTGCTCCTCCAGGAGGTTCTGCTGCTGGATGAGCTGGCCGGCGCGCGTGGCGTTCAGCTCCGCGAGCACCTCGTCGAGCCGTTGGCGCGCGGCGGCCAGGTCCGTCTCGGCGCGCGCCAGGTCCGCCTCGGCCGCCTGCAACTCCAGGAGCTGCGCGTCGAGCTGCGCCTTGGCGGCCCTCCGCTCCTCGAGGACGGCGTCGAGCTCGTTGACCACGTCGGCGTCCTGCTCCGCGAGGAGGCCGAGGTAGTGGTTGCGCACCCGCAACTCGTGGAAGGTCTTGCTGGTCGCGAGGCTCGAGGTGAGGTCGCGCCCCTTCTGCTTGTAGTGGCTCAGCAGCAGGTCCTGGATGCGCTCGGCCATGGCGGCCAGGCGCTCGTCGAGCGCGGCGACCTGCGCCTCGGTGGCGGTACGCTCGGCCTCCAGGTCGGCGATGCGCGCTATGAGCTGTTCACGCTCGCGGCGCTTGGCCGCGAGCTGCTCGCTGACCTCGTCACGCTCCGCGATGCGCTGCTCGAGCTGGCCGCCCGTCTGCCCGAGCGCCTTCTCTATCTCCACGAGCTGCAGCTGCCGCTCGGCGAGCAGGTCCTGGTACCTGGCGAGGTCCTGCTCGAGCGCTTGGCGCTCGGGGCTGGTGAGGTTCACCTGGGCCGTCGCCCCGTTCAGCGCCGGCGCCGCGGCCGCCAAGGCCACGGCGAGGATCACTGCGCGGAGCAACCGGACACGTGGCACGGGCCAAGTCTAGCAGCGGCGCGTGACCGTTGGATGACCCGCGCAGGTCTCTCACGAGCGCCGACCGGCAGGTCCGGCCCGTTCGCTCAGTCGTGCTCGCGCAGGTGCTGGGCCACGGCGATGGCGCTGCCGACGAGGCCGACGAGGATCGCCAGCACGGCGAGCAGCGACGCGATCCAGGCGAGCAGCGCGCTGTCGCGGACGAACGGCACGAACGCGAACTGCTCGGAGAGGCGCGCCACCGCCGACTGGTAGCCGGGGATGGCGAGGCCGAGCGAGAGCACGGCGCTGATGAGCCCGAGGAGCAGCCCTTCGAGGAGGAACGGCGCCCTGATGAAGCCGCGGCTCGCCCCCACGAGGCGCATGACGTCTATCTCCTCCTTGCGCGCGGTGATGGCCGCCCTGATCGAGTTGACGATCGCGAACACCGCCGCGCCGAGCAGGACCACGATGAGGATGGAGCCCCCGATGCGCAGGACGTCGTTGAGGGCTAGGAACGTCGCCACGGCGGCGCTGGAGTCGTCCACCTCGTCGACGCCGGGGAGCTGCTCGAGCCGCAGGCGCACCAGCTGCGTCTGCGATGGGTCGTAGAGGCGCAGGTGGAACGTGTCTGGTAGGGGGTTCTCGACGAGGCCCGCCGCCCGGCCGAGCGCGGGGAGGTCGGCGACCATCTCGGACAACGCCTGGCTCTTGGAGACGAACTCGAGGCGCTCAACCTCCGGCCAGCCGCGCACGGTCGTCGTCAGCTGCTGCACGTTGGCGCCGTCGGCTAGGTAGACGGCCAGCTCCAGCTCCCCCTGCAGCTGGGCGAGCGCGTTGTTGAGGTTGACGCTCACCAGGCTGAAGCCGACGAGGATGGTCAGCGACAGCGTCATCGTCGTGATCGTCGATACGCTCGCGACCCAGTTGCCACGGATGGCGCGCATCGCCTGGAGGAACGCGTACATCATGCGCGTGGCTCCTGGCGCTCGTAGGCCTCGTGTGGCGGGGTCACGGGCACCAATCTACCGTAAGGCGGGCCGTCTGCGGTCCGCCCGTCGGCGCCGTCGGCGGTCAGTCGAGCGCCTCGATGACGGCGTCGGTGAGGCTCTCCGTGGTGGCGCGGCCGCCCAGGTCCGGGGTGAGCTCCCCTTGCGTGAGCACCGTGTCGACGGCCCGCTCGATGCGCCGCGCCGCCTCACGCTCGCCGATGTGATCGAGGAGCATGGCGGCCGTCAAGAACGTGGCGGTCGGGTTGGCGATCCCCTTGCCTGCGATGTCGGGGGCGCTGCCGTGCACCGGCTCGAAGACGGCGTACTTCTCGCCGACGTTCGCGCTCGGGGCGAGGCCGAGCCCGCCCGTCAGGCCGGCCATGAGGTCGGAGAGGATGTCGCCGAAGAGGTTGGTGGAGACGAGCACGTCGAACGACTCCGGGTCGCGGACGAGCTTCATGGCGGCGGCATCGACGATGATGTCGTACGTCTCCACCTCCGGGTACTCCTTCGCCATGCTCATGACCGTGTCCAGGAACAGGCCCGAGGTCAGCGGCAGGACGTTGGCCTTGTGCACGACGGCCAAGCGCTTGCGGCGGCGCATGGCCTGCTCGAGCGCCACCTTCGCGATGCGCTCGCTGGCGCGCTTGGTCACGACGGCGTCCGCGATCGCGACGTCGCCGTAGCGCCGTTCTTTCTCCACGTACAGCCCTTCCGTGTTCTCGCGCACCATGAGCATGTCGATGCCGTCCCTGCTCCCCGGGACGGGGCGCGAGCGCGCCGGGCGGAGGTTCGAGAACAGGTCGAGGGTGCGGCGCATGTAGCGGATGGCGCCCTGGTGGCCCTCGACGCGTTTGGACGGGCTGGTGAAGGCGCCGGCGAGGGTGGCGTCGGCCGCGCGCACGGCTGCGAGGGTGGCGTCCGGGACGCTCGTGCCTTGCGTCGTGAAGGTGCCCCAACCGGCCTCCACCGTGCGGAACTCGATGGGCAGGCCCGTGGCCTCGAGCAGCCGGCGGGCTGCCGGTACGACCTCCTGGCCGATGCCGTCGCCAGGGATCAGGCAGATGCTGTGCATGAGGTACTCCTACTGTGGCGCCGGTCGGTGATGGGCCGTAGGCCTTCGCAGCGCTCGCGCCCTAGCCTGGTCGCTTCCGTGTGCGGGCTGGCGCTTCTGCTGCCGGTACCGGCGAAGCGGTACCAAGCTACCACGGTCCGCGGCTTGCCCCGGCCGCTGGTAGGATGGCGACCGATCGAGGTGCTACTGGTGTCTACATTGAACGGCCGGCTGGGTGAGGGGGTGGTCGCCAACGTGCTCCAGTACCTGGCGCTCAGCCAGGCTACCGGTTGCCTCGCGCTCGTCCATCCGGAGCGGCGGCACGGGCGCGTGTACCTCGAGAACGGCGTCATAGTCCTCGTCGAGGCCCGGCCCCTGTACGACGTGGCAGCCATGGCCGCCATGCTCGAGTGGCGCGAGGGGCGCTTCACGTTCAAGCCCGGTGAGACGCCCAAGCGCAAGTCCATGAGCCGCAACGCGGACACGCTCCTGCTCGAGGCGTCCCACCTGGTCGATACGGGCGAGGTGGCGCGCGGCCCGAGCGCCGCCGCGGACACGGTCTTGCGCGTGGCCGATAGCCGGGGGCGGGAGGAGTCGGTCATGCTGACCCTCGCGGCTCTCCAGCTCTGGCGCACCATCGACGGGATCGGCAGCCTCAGGCAGCTGGCCGTGACCATCGGCAAGCCGGTGGCCGAGACCGTGGCCGCGGCGCAGGAGCTGCTCGACAACGGCCTCGCCGAGTTCGCCACGCTGGCCGTCGCGGACCCGCGGTTCGTCAGGGAGGTGGCCCGCGAGACGGTAGACCTCATGGGACCTGTCGGTAGCATAGTGGTGGAGGACGCGCTGATGGACCTGGGGGTTAGTTCCGACACGTTGCCGGTCGGCACGGTCGGTGAGTTCTTGGAAGAGGTCGGACGCGCCATCCAGTCGAGCGAGCGCCGCGCCGAGTTCTCGCGGCGCGTCACGGAGCTGCGTCGGCTCTTCTCGCTCGACCAGCAGGCTCGCGGCTCACTGAGCGAAGAGGATGCCCCCCGCAGGGGCGGCGGCCGCGGAGGCCCCGATCGCGACGGCTCCGCCACCCGGTCAAGGAGGAAGCCATGAAGTACGTGGTGCTCGTCAGAGAGCCGCTACCGGCCGACATGCAGGGGGCGGCGGACAAGGTCGCGTCCGGGTTCCGCATCCCGACGGACAAGGCCGAGAAGCTGCTGGCGCGCGTGCCAGGGCCCGTCACGCGTGCCGTGCAGGAGCGCGAGGCGCGAACCGTTCAGAACATCATGCGGGCCGCAGGCCTGCGTGTCGAGGTGCGCGAGGAGAGCCCGGACGGCCCGCTTGCGGCCTTCTCGGCCGACGCCGCCGCCGCCGTCGACCCGTCGTCCACCGCCGTCCTGGACAGGACCGAGTCCGACGTGTCCGCCTACGTGCCGGCCGAGGGCCGGGCCGGGAGGGGCGCGGAGCATGCTGCCGGCGACGCGTCCGCGCACGCCGGCGAGCCGACCGGCGGTGTGCCGGTCGGTGACGTGCAGGCCCGTGACGTGTCGGCTAGCGGAGTGTCGACCAGCGGCGTTTCTGCTAGTGGCGAGGGGCGGGCGTGGCGCACGTCCGACCGGCAGGGCGTCGGCGGGCCCGCCGACGCCCAGGAGCCGGCCGCCGGCCGGGCCACCGATCCGGCCGTGACGGCGAGCTCCGCCCGCGCTACCGCCTCGGGGCGGGCCACGGCCTCCGGTCGAGCGACGGACGGTGGGGCCGACACCCGGTCGACGGCCGAGCGGCGGGAGTCGGACAGGTTCCATGCCACGCCGGTGCCAGGGCACACGACGGCCACGCCGCCCCGCGACCCGCTGAGGACGACCCTGGTGCGCGAGCCGCCCGCGCTCGAACGCGGCGCCCTCAGGCGCGGCGTGGCCAGCGCCGCCACCTTGCCCGGCATCATCACGCTCGCGGTCACGCTGCTGACCGTCTGCATCACCGTCCTGCCCATCCTCAGGAACGCGGAGCAGAAGCGCGTGGCCGGGGTCGTCGACGCGGTCGCGGCCACCGCCGAGGGGCTGTCCGGGGGGTTGCCGCTCTCGGCTCCCATCCTGAGGGTCGAGCTCGGCGTGGTCCAGGCGGCCGGCGCCAAGGCGCCCGGTTGGGGCGTCGACTACCTGCTCCTGGTCGACGCCGACCAGACGCCGGTGCTCGCCTGGTACGGCGGCTCGGAAGGCGCCGACGCGTTCCCTCCGGAAGTGCTGGACGCCGCCCTGGCCAGGGCGCGCGGCCTGCTGGACGGCAGCGCGGCGCCGGAGCGCGACGCGAGCACCGACTGGCTCTCCAACCTCGCGGCCAGCGGCCGCAGCCTCCTGGCGCTCGTCGGCCTCGACAACGAGAGCGATGTCGTGGCAGGCGCGCAGGTCAGGCGCCTCGGCGCGGCGGGTGGCGCCGTCGTGGCCGGCGCGCGGCCGGACTCCATGCGCCTGGCCGGCGCGGCGCTCTTGACGGCCCTGCTCGTCGGCCTGGTGCCCGTGCTGTTCGGGGTGTTGGCGGCGCTGTCGCTGACGCGCGGGCTGCGCGACTCCATCCGGTACCTCCTCGTCGCCACCGACAGGATCAGCCACGGCGACCTCGAGCAGCCCGTCGAGCTGAAGCGCGACGACGAGCTCGGCCAGATCGCCAAGGCCGTCGAGCGCATGCGCATCAGCCTGCACGAGAGCCTGGAGCGCCTGCGGCAGCGCCGCTGAGGCTGCTCTAGGACTACGCGAAGGCGCGCCTCCGCGGACGGTAGGCGCGCCTTACCTCGTGCCAGCGCGCCGTGCCTTCGCGGCAGTAGGCGCGCTCCGAGCGGGCGCGCCTAGCAGGCTAGGGCCGACGCGGTTCAGCCGGGCATGGGGTGGCGCCGCGCGAGGTCGCCGACCTCGGCGGCGACGCTCTCGGGCTCGGTGCCCTTCAGCCCGCGGTCGATCAGGTCGGCTACGGTCGCCATCTCGGCGACCGTGAAGCCGCGCGTCGTGACGGCCGGCGTGCCGATGCGGATGCCCGACGTGATCCACGGCTTCTCGGGGTCGAACGGCACCATGCTCTTGCTCACGGTTATCCCGACCTTGTCGAGGCGCTTGCTGGCCGTGTTGCCGTTGATGCCCGTCCCCTGGAGGTCGACGACGAAGAGGTGGTTGTCGGTGCCGCCAGACACGATGCGATAGCCGCGCTCGCCGAGGCGCGCCGCCAGCTCGATGGCGTTGGCGAGGATGAGCGCCTGGTAGTCGCGGAACGAGGGCTGGAGGGCCTCGAAGAACGCCACTGCCTTGCCGGCGACGACGTGCTCGAGCGGGCCGCCCTGGATGCCGGGGAAGATGACGCGGTCGATCTTCTTGGCGATCTCCTCGTCGTTGCCGAAGATGAGGCCCCCGCGCGGCCCGCGGAGCGTCTTGTGGGTGGTGGTCGTCACGACGTGCGCATGGGGCAGGGGGTGTGGGTGGAGGCCCGCGGCGATGGGCCCGGCGATGTGGGCGACGTCGGCCATGAGGATGGCGCCGACCTCGTCGGCCACCGCCCGGAAGGCGGCGAAGTCGATGAAGCGGCTGTAGGCGCTCGCCCCCGCGATGATCATCTTCGGACGGTGCTCCCGGGCCAGGCGCCTGAGGGCGTCGTGATCGATCCTCTCGGTGGAGCGATCGACGGGGTAGCCGACGACCTCGTACGAGCGTCCGGAGAAGTTGACGGGCGAGCCGTGAGTCAGGTGGCCGCCGTGCGCCAGGTCCATGCCGAGGACCTTGTCGCCGGGCTCGAGCAGGGCGTAGTAGGCGGCGAAGTTGGCGTTCGAGCCGGAGTGCGGCTGCACGTTCGCCCAGGTGGCGCCGAACAGCTCCTTGGCGCGGTCGATGGCGAGCTGCTCGACCTGGTCGACGACCTCGCAGCCGCCGTAGTACCGCTTGCCCGGGTACCCTTCCGCGTACTTGTTGGTGAGGACCGAGCCGACGGCCTCCATGACCTGTTTGGAGACGAAGTTCTCGGAGGCGATGAGCTCGAGGCCGCCCGCCTGGCGGGTGTACTCGGCGCCGATCAGCTCGAAGGTCCGCTCGTCACGGACGGGAACGTGTGCGCTTCGCGTCATGGCCGCAAGTATAGCTGCCGGGGTCCCGGACCCCGCGTGGCGGCGGGGGCCGTCGCGAACTCCCCTCCGGGTCGGAGGGCGCCGCGCCGCCGCAGGCCCGGCGCGGGTCTCGCGTCCCGGCAGGGTTACGGAGCTTGTGAAATCCTGAACTTGACGGGGCGCTGGCGTTGCAGGCGCGCCCGCTCCAGGAGGTCGAATATGAGTAGCGCCACAGGATCGGGGCTTTTGGCAGGCAAGGTGGCTGTGGTGACCGGCGCGAGCTCCGGCATCGGCAAGGCCATCGCCGAGGACTACGCGCGCGAGGGCGCCTCCGTGGTCGTGGCGGACGTCAACGACGCGGCCGGTGAGGCCGTGGCGGCGGCCATCACTGCCGCCGGCGGCACGGCGAGCTACCGCCACTCGGACGCCGCCGACCCGGAAGCGGCCGAAGCGCTCGTGCGGTTCGCCGTCGAGCGCTACGGCGCCCTCCACGTCGCATGCAACAACGCGGGCATCGCGGGCGAGTCGAACCCTACGGCCGACTACTCGGTCGCCGGGTGGCACAAGGTCATCGACGTCAACCTCAACGGCGTCTTCTACGGCATGCGCGCACAGATCCCCGCCGTCCTCGCGGCCGGCGGTGGCGCCATCGTGAACGTGGCGTCGATCCTCGGTCAGGTAGGCTTCGCCGGCGCCCCGGCGTACGTCGCCGCCAAGCACGGGGTGGTCGGACTCAGCAAGAACGCCGCCATGGAGTACGCGCAGGCCGGCGTGCGCGTGAACGTCGTCGGCCCGGGCTTCATCGCGACGCCACTCCTGAAGGACCTCGGCGACGACCTCCTGGCGGCCATAGCCGCCATGCACCCGATCGGCAGGCTCGGGACGTCGGAGGAGGTAGCCGGGCTCGTCACGTTCCTCTCGTCGGACAAGGCGTCGTTCGTGACGGGCAGCTACGTGGCGGTCGACGGCGGGTATCTGACCAGATAGGGCCCTGCGTGCGCGCTGCCCAGCGCGAGCGCGCTCATGCGGGGGCGTTCACGCGGCGAGCGTGCGCAGGCGGCTGCGGAGGGCTCACTCGATGAAGGGCGCGAGCAGGCTGGCGGCCCGCTCCAGCTTGCTCGCGCTGCCGGCCACGAGCGGCAGCAGGCGTTCGAGGGCCTCGCCGATGGCCAGGAGAGTAGCGCCGGTGGTGCCGCCCCTCGCCTCGATCTCGACCTCGGAGAACAGCGCGGCGTCTATCAGCGCCCCGTCGCCGCGCCCGCGCGCCGGACGGCATGCGACCTCGTCGAAGGCCAGCTCGGCGATGAGGCTGCCCGCGGGCGGACCGGCGCGCTCGATGGCGAAGGCCACGCGCGTCGTCTCGATCTCCAGGCGCGGCTCGAGGGTCGGAAGCGCCACGAGGCCGGCGAGGCGTGTGGCGACAGCGGTCGGCCAGGCGGGCGCTGTCGAGGCGTCGGCCCTGAGGCTCGGTCCCGGTGGCCAGGGCGTCGTCAGCGGCGCCTCGAGCTCCTCGCGCTCGAACACCCCGCGCACGGCGTCGCCGCGGCCCTTCACCGTCGCGACCGCCGCGCCGCGCGCGGCGCGCACGCGCAAGGCCAGCCCGTGCCGCTCGAGCGCGAGCGCCGGGTCGTCGAAGTAGACGTCGAGATGCCGGCTCGTTCCGAGGGGCCGCACTGCGAGCCGCAGCGGGGCCAACGCCGCGGCGAGCTCGGACGGCTCCGGCACCGCGCCCTCCGGGGAGGAGTACTTGAGCTCGAGCTCGACCGCCACGCTCGAGTGTAACCGCGCCGGAAGCGCGGTCGTCGCGGCTTGGCGCACCTGGTAGACTCCGGGGAGACGGGCCAAAGCCTTCGCTGGAACCATGCGGCCCCGAAGCCGCTGTAACAGGAAAGGGAGCTCAAGATGTCCCAGATCCGCAACGTGGCTGTCTTGTCGCACAGCGGCGCGGGTAAGTCGTCGCTCGTCGAGGCCATCCTGTTCCGCGCCGGCGCCATCCAGACGCTCGGGAAGGTGGAGGACGGCACGAGCGTCTCGGACGTCACGGCCGAGGAGAAGCGCCGCAAGATCTCCATCTACTCGACGATCCACCCCTTCACCTGGAAGGGGGAGGAGTTCAACGTCATCGACACGCCCGGCTACGCGGACTTCGTGAGCGAGATCCGCGGCGCCCAGGCCGCGGCCGACGCGGCCGTCATCGTCGTCTCCGCCGTGTCCGGCGTGGCCGTCGGCACCGAGCGCGTCTGGACGTCCAGCCTGGAGCGCGAGCTCTCCACCATGGTCGTCATCAACAAGATGGACCGCGAGAACGCCGACTTCTTCCGCACGATGGCCGACATCGAGGCGACGTTGCCCGGCAACATAGCCGCCATCCAGATCCCCATCGGCCAGGCGGAGGAGTTCAGGGGCATCGTCGATCTCCTGACCATGCGGGCCTACGAGTGGCCGGACGGCACGACCCCGGTCGAGGTGCCGCTCCCGGCGGAGGTCGAGGGATTGGCTCGCGAGTACCGCGACCGGCTCGTCGAGGCCGTCGTCGAGACGGACGACGAGCTGATGCTGCAGTACCTGGAGGAGGCCGAGATCGACCAGGACGCCCTGCTCGCGGCCTTCTACGCGGCCGTTCTGCGGCACGAGCTGACGCCCGTCCTCCTGACCTCGGCCACGAAGGTCATGGGCATCAGCCTCCTGCTCGACTTCCTGACCCGCGGCGTGCGGCACGTGCACGACCACGGCCCCTTGCCCGTCGAGTCGGGCGATCCGCCCGTCCTTGGCGAGGGGCAGCCGTTCAGCGCCCGCGTCTTCAAGACGGTCGTCGACCCGTACCTCGGCAAGGTGTCGTTCATGCGCGTGCTATCCGGCGCGCTCAACGCCGGTGAGCCTCTGCGCGACGCCTCCAACGGCGCCGACCTGCGCACGTCGCACATCTTCGTGCCCCGTGGCAAGGACCTGACCGAGGTGAAGCGGCTCTCGGCCGGCATGATCGGCGCGCTGACGAAGGCCGAGGAAGTGCGCACCGGCGACACGCTCACGGCGCCCGGCGCCGAGTTCGTCCTCGCGCCCATCCGCCTGCCGTCGCCCGTGATGGCGCTGGCGCTGTTCCCGAAGGCGCGCTCGGACGAGGACAAGCTCGGCGACGCGCTCGCCAAGGTCCTCGATGCCGACCCGACGCTCAAGCTGGAGCGCAACCCCGACACCAAGGAGGCGGTGCTCTGGGGCATGGGCCACGTCCACCTCGAGATCGCGGTGGCGGCCCTCAAGGACCGCTTCGGCGTAGAGGTCGAGACGCGCCTGCCCGCCATCGCGTACCGGGAGACGATCCAGGGCAAGGGCGACGCCCGCTACCGGCACAAGAAGCAGTCGGGCGGCGCCGGGCAGTTCGCCGAGGTGGCCCTCACGGTCGAGCCCACGCCGCGCGGCGCCGGGTTCGAGTTCGAGTGGAAGGTCGTGGGCGGCACCATCCCGACGCAGTTCCAGACGAGCTGCGAGAAGGGCGCCCGCGCCGGCATGGAGTCAGGCGTGCTTGGCGGCTTCCCGCTACAGGACGTCAAGGTCAGCGTCTACGACGGCAAGGACCACCCGGTCGACTCGAAGGACATCGCCTTCCAGTTCGCCGCCACGCAGGCCATGCACGAGGCCTTGCTACAGGCGAAGCCCATCCTGCTCGAGCCGCTCGTCCTGCTGAAGGTGCGCGTGCCCGACCGCTTCACGGGCGACGTCATCTCCGACCTGAACACGCGCCGCGGGCGCATCCTCGGCATGGACACCGAGGGCTCGGTGAGCGTGGTCAGCGCGCACGTGCCGCTCGCCGAGATCCAGGCGTACTCGGCCGACCTCCGCAGCATGACGGGCGGCCGCGGCGCCTACTCGTTGAAGATCGACCGCTACGAGGCGGTGCCAGCGCAGGTCGCCGAGAAGGTCATGGCCGACGCGAAGCAGGCCCGCGTCGCGTCCTGAGCCGGGTGTCCGGCGCGCGGCCTCCCGAGGCCGGCGGGGGCTGGGGGCTTCAGCCCCAACGGAGCGTCGGCGCGGCGGCGCCCGACCGAAGCCGCTCCTGTCAGGCGCGCGCCAGCTGCTCGCGGACGTCCTTCGCTAGCTCGCGGCCGAGCTCCGCGCCCTCGCGTGCCTCGCCAGTGACGTAGGCCTGCAGGACGGTGCCGTCGCGCGCGACCGAGCCGAACAGGGTCAGCTCGCCGTCCTCGGTCACCCACGCGACGGAGCCGACGTGCATGTCTGGCAGCTCGGCGGCGAAAGCCAGCTCGGCCCGCACGCGGTCGAAGCTGGGCCGATGTTGCAGGGAGTAGGCGGTCTCGAAGGCCAGGTCGTCGTCGTCGCGCACGAGCAGCCCGACGGCGCCCTGCCCGGGGGCCGGCGCGAACACGGTCTCCTCGAGCACAACGTCGATGGCGCTCCGGAGGTCCAGGGTGACGAGCGTGGCGGCGGGGAGGACGGCGGCGTCGAACCCCGTCCCGACCCGCGCGAGGAGCGCGTCCGGTGCCGAGGCGTCCACCTCGACCCGGAAGCCCGGATCGATCCCCCTCAGGAACGCGCCGTCGCGCTCGGACGTGACGGCGATGCGCGCTGTCGCGGGCAAGGCCCGGAGGTCGCCCTTGCCCTTGGAGGCCAGCGCGGAGCGCGGCTCGCCCCGGCGTACGACGGCGGCCAGCCTGATGCCGTCCGGCAAGGCGGGTGGGAGGCATTCCAGTTGAGCGACGGCTATCCCGACCTCGCCGCTCGCGAGGGCCTGCAAGAGGGGACCGCTCTCCTGACCGCCGGTCTTCGGGACGGTGCGGAGGCGCAGTTGGAGGTCGGGCCACTCGTCCGTGAGGAACTCGAGCACGCTGCGACCGTGACGGATGGCGAGTAGGCCCTCACGATTGCCCAGAACTATCCTGGCCATGGCGCTACTTGTACCACGAACCCCGTGACGCGCGAGACGAGAAAGCGCGTGCTGGCGCGGTTTATCCTTAGCCGGCCACGGAGGCGAGCCGGGCGGCACGGGGGGTGTCCTCCCAGGGGAACCCCGGGCGGCCGAAGTGACCGTAGGCGCTGGTCGCGGCGTAGATCGGACGCCGGAGGTCGAGCTGCTCGATGATCGCGGCCGGCCTGGCGTCGAACTCGGCGGCGACCACCTCGGCGAGACGGTCGTCGGGCAGCACGCCGGTGCCGAACGTGTCGACGTACATTCCGACCGGCCTGACCACCCCGATCGCGTAGGCGAGTTGCACCTGGCAGCGCTTGGCGAGCCCGGCGGCGACCACGTTCTTGGCGATGTAGCGGGCGTAGTAGCTCGCCGACCTGTCCACCTTGGTGGGGTCCTTGCCGCTGAACGCGCCGCCGCCGTGCGGCGCGGCGCCGCCGTAGGTATCGACGATGATCTTGCGCCCGGTGAGCCCGGCGTCCGCCGTCGGGCCGCCCTCGACGAAGCGCCCGGTCGGGTTGATGTACACGCTGGTCCTCTCGTCGAAGAACCGCCGAGGCACCGCCACGCGCAGCACGTGCTCGAGGAGGTCCTCCTCGATCCGCTCCAGCGGGACGTCGGGGTGGTGCTGCGCGGAGAGCACGGCGTTCTGCAGGCGCACTGCCACGCCGTCCTCGTACTGGATGGTCACCTGCGCCTTGCCGTCGGGGCGCAGGTAGGGGAGCGCGCCGCTCTTGCGGACCTCCGCCAGGCGCTGCGCGACCCGGTGGGCGAGGAGGATCGGGAGGGGCATCAGCTCGGGCGTCTCGTCGATGGCGTAACCGAACATCAGGCCCTGGTCACCGGCCCCGACCCGGTCGTGCGGGTCCGTGCCGCCGGTATGGTCGACGCCCTGGGCGATGTCGGGCGACTGCTCGTTGAGGGCGATCAGGACGGCGCTGTGGTCGGCGTCGAAGCCGTACGCGGCGTCCGTATAGCCCACCTCGCGTGCGGCGGACCGCACGATGGCCTGCACGTCGACGTCGGCCTTGGTCGTCACCTCGCCGGCGACGAGCGCGAGCCCGCGCGTCAGGAGCGCCTCCACGGCGACCCGCGCGTGTGGGTCTTGCGCGAGGATGGCGTCGAGCACGCTGTCGCTGATGCGGTCGGCGAGCTTGTCAGGGTGACCTTCTGCGACGGATTCGGCGCTCACGAGGCGCGACATGCCGATCTGACCTCCAGGGGGCGCCGCGCAACGCGGCAACCTGTGCAGGATACCAGGCCCGGCGCGCGGTTATCATCGGCGCGTGCTCGTCAGGGATGCGATCCCGGCGGACGCCGAGGCCGTGAGGAAGCTGCTCGCCGGCGTCTACCGCGAGGGTGGGGCGTTCGTCGGCGACGGCGCCGAGAGTGTCGGCTCGCTCGCCGGCAGGATCGGCGCCGCGCCGCGCCGCAGCCACTACGCGGTGGCCGTGTCCGACGGCACGGTCGTCGGGTGGTCCGAGCTGCAACGCTCCCCCGCACGCCGCCTCGAGCACGTCGCCGTCCTCACCCTGGCCGTCGCGCCGCACGCCAGGCGCGGGGGCGTCGGAAAGGCGCTGCTGCGCGACGGTTACGCGTGGTGCGTGCGGGTCGGCGTCCTCAAGATGTCGTTGAACGTGCGGGCAGGCAACCTCGCGGCCGTGAGGCTCTACGAGAGCGAGGGGTTCGCGCACGAGGGCAGGGAGGTGGACCAGATCAGGCTGCAGGGCGACGAGGGCGACGGTTTCGAGGACAACCTGATCATGGGGAGATGGCTGGGCCCTCCGCGCCGCGGCGTGCAGGGAAGGTAGCGCGCGCTGTCACCGGCGCTCACGCCGACACCGACGCCCCGCCCCGTCCGGGCGGTAGACTAGGCCCATGCAGACGGCCGATACGCGGGCCCCGAAGCCTGCGCCGGGCGAGGGGCCTGAGCAACGAGTAGCCCTCTACGTAGACACCCAGAACCTCTACTATGCCGCTCGCGACGCGTTCGACGGCAGCGTCGACTACCAGACGCTGCTCGAGACGGCCTTGCGCGGCAGGCGCCTCGCGCATGCGAACGCCTACGTGGTGGAGCGCGAGGGCGATACCACCGCCCATGGCTTCTTCGGCAAGCTCAACAGCCTCGGCTACCGCGTCAAGCGCCGCAAGGTGCGCGTCCACCGCGTCGACGACGACGGCGCCGTGCGCCTCGAGGGCGACTGGGACATGGGCATCGCGGCGGACATCGTCAGGGGCCTTGGTCATGCCGACGTCGTCGTGCTCGCCAGTGGCGACGGCGACTTCGCCCCCATCCTCGAGCTCGCGCAGGAGGAGGGCAAGCGCGTCGAGGTCATGGCGTTCCGCGAGGCGGCGGGCCAAGCGCTGCAGGACCTGGCGGACCGCTTCGTGGCGCTCGGCGACGTGCCCGGCATCTTCCTGGCGGGGCGCTGAGCGCTGGTCGTTTCAGAAGGGGCCCCAGGCGACTCCAAGCGTGGCCAGGTGCGCAGCGTAGGCCCGGTAGTAGGCCTGTAACCCGCGTTCGCGCGCGTCGAGGGCGCGTGCGAGCGCCTGGTCGTTCCGCGACAGGTTGCGGGCCTCGCCCGGGTCCTCACGGCGCAGCAGCGCGAGCTGCACGGCCTCGTCGAGAAGCTCGACCTCCAGCCAGGCGCGTTCCAAGGCGCTCGCCGAGGCGTCCAGACGCGCGGGGCGTCCGGCCTCGAACGCGTCGAGCGCCGCTTGCGCGGCGGCCACGCCCGCCTCTGCCTGACGCACCGCCGCGCCCATGCTCTCGTCGAGACGGATGTCGGCGCTAAGCCTCACGCTCCAAGCGTCCTTGCCCGTGGGGCGCCATCGCAGGCCCAGCTCCAGCTCCGGCCTTCCGAGATCGAGGCCGACCGTCCCCGTCAAGCGGTTCCCACCCTCCTGGTAGTAGGCCTGGAGCGACAGGTCGCGCAAGGGTGCGAACCGGGCGCGCGCGAGTTGCGCCTGCGCGACCCGCAGCGCGAGCATCAGGCCGGAGCCGGCGCTCGCTCGCGTGCCGGCGCTGGCCGGCGCGGGCACCGGCAGCGCCGCGAGCCGGCAGCCGAGGGCAGCGTCCGCCTGCTCGTCCCCCGCACCGACTACGAGCTCTGCCAGCACGGCGCGCAGCGTGCTCGCCGCGGCGCGGGCGTCGTCGAGAGCGAGGCGCGCCTGACGGACCCGGAGCCGCGCCTCGCGCAGGTATAGAGGCCCGAGCTCAGGCTCGGCGCCGGGCTGGGCGGGGGTGCCGAGGGGCGAATCGTGGTCGGGGTCGGCGGTCCGCTCAGCGGCTGTCGCTTCGGCTGTCGCTTCGGCCGTGGTCAGGCTCGCCAACAGCAGCGTGAGCTCGGACTCGGCGGCGGCCTCCGCCCGCCGAGCGACCCGCAGCCGGCTCAGGGCCACGAGGGCGTCGACCACGTCGGCGCGGCGCTGCGCGGCCAGGCGGCCCTCGGCGGTGTCGAGGGCCGCCTCAGCCCGTAGGACGGCCAACTCGTCGTAGCGGTACCCCACGGCGGCGTTGACCTGGAAGCCGATGAGCTCCAACGGGTCGACCTCGTCCTCGAGGTCGACACCGTCGCCGAGGCCGACGCTAGGGCGCAGGCCGAGGCCGGCGCTCACGCCGTTGCGGACGGCGGCCAGGTCTGCGCTCCTGGTCAGCACGTCCGTCTCGCGGAGGTAAGTCGTCGTCGAGACCGCATGAACGGCCGCCGCCAGGTCGGCGGCAACTAGGTCTGCGCAGACGGGGACGGGCGGCGCTCCGACGGACGTGGTGCCGCTCGCAGCGGTGTAAGCGGCGAGCGTGGCCGCGGACAAGGCGGCGACCGCGGTGGCCAGCCGGCGGCCGGTGGTCGGCCACCGGCTCACGGCAGGCCCACGACTGACGGTTGCCGGGCGGGTAAGGTTCGTCCTCGCGGAAGCCCGCGCTGACTCAGGCGTAAGCACCGGTGACCCCCAGACGGCGGCGGCCGGAAGCGTCCCGCCGCCACGGTTGGATGTTTGCCGCCACTCTAGCGGTTCGGCCCGCGGCCGTGGTCGGTCGCGGCCGGCGATCGGTACCCAACCGGTCGTCCTCGCGGCAGGTGACCGGTCGGTAAGGAACGGTTCAGGCGCTCCCGCTTAGGATGAGGGCATGAGAGTGACCATCATCGGAACTGGTTACGTCGGCCTGACGACAGGCACCGCCCTCGCCTATCTCGGCAACGAGGTGACCTTCGTAGACAAGAAGCGCGACGTGGTGGAACGCCTGGCCGCCGGCATGCCGACAATCCACGAGAGCGGCCTGGCCGAGATCATGGCGGCGGGGAGACTACACTCCACCTTCCGGACGGACATCCCGGAACTGACGGGGGAGGGCGTCGTGCTCATCGCCGTCGGCACCCCGTCGAAGGACGACGGCGACGCCGACCTGTCGTTCGTGGACGTCGCCGCCACGGAAGTGGCCGACCGGATCCAACCCGGAGCCAGGCTCGTCGTCGTCAACAAGTCGACCGTGCCCGTCGGCAGCGCGCGGCACGTGAACGGCATCATCGCGCGGCGACTCGCGGCCAGGGGCGTCAGTGCCGAGGTGCACGTGGCGTCCAACCCGGAGTTCCTGGCCGAGGGCAGGGCGGTGCAAGACACCCTCTACCCGGACCGGATCGTCGTGGGCAGCGACACGCAGGTGGCGCGCGCCATGCTCCGCGAGCTGTACGCGCCCATCCTCGAGCAGACCTTCGACCCGCCCCCCGGCTCGCCGCGCCCCGAGCGCCTCGAACTGCCGCCCTTCATCGGCACGACCACCACCAGCGCCGAGCTCACCAAGTACGCAGCCAACGCGTTCCTGGCGACGAAGATCAGCTTCATCAACGAGTTCTCCGTGCTAGCGGAGAAGGTGGGGGCCGACATCGTCGAGGTGGCCCGCGCGATCGGCCTCGATAGCCGCATCGGCGGCAAGTTCCTCAACGCCGGCATCGGTTGGGGCGGCAGTTGCTTCGGCAAGGACACGTCAGCCGTCATGGCGCTCGGCACCTCGTACGACTACCAGATGCCGCTGGTCCGCGCCGCCGTTGACGTCAACAAGCGCCAACGCCTCTACGTCGTCGAGAAGCTCCAGCACCACCTCAAGGTCTTGCGGGGCACGACGATCGGGCTGCTCGGGTTGGCTTTCAAGGGCAACACGGACGACCTCCGCGACGCCCCCGCCCTCACGCTCATACGCGAGCTCAGCCAGCGCGGCGCGGTCCTGCGCGTCCACGACCCCATCGCCATGGACAACGCCAAGCGCCACTTCCCGGACCTGCCGGTCGAGTACTGCGCCTCCGAGGTCGAGATGGCCCGCGGCTGCGACGCCGTCGTGGTGGTCACCGACTGGCCGCAGTACCGCCAGGTCGACTTCGCGGCGTTGGCGCAGGCCATGCGCGGCGACCTCCTCCTGGACGCCCGCAACCTCTTGCAGCCCGGCTCGGTGGCGGCCGCCGGGCTCAACTACGTCGGGATCGGGCGGTAGCCGCCCGACGGCGCGGGCCATTACCGCCCGGCCGAGCCGGCCGGTACGAACGCGCCGGCTGGGCCGTCTCGCTAACCCTGACGGGTCACCACCCCGAGAACGTGGCGCCGGCGGGCACGAGCACCAGCCGTAGGCGCAGCGTGACGGGGTAGTAGGGGGTGAGGTCTATGGGGGTGCCGTCCGCGCCGCGCGTGTAGCGCTCGTCGAGTGGGCGCGAGGTGGCGTCGCGCAGCACGAGCAGCAGGCGGTTGAGCCCGCGCGTCCAGTCGACCTCCTCCTCGCCGGTCAGGTTGCCGATGTCGAAGCTCGCGCTGAAGGCGCCCGTCCCCGTGACGACGAGGCGGCTGGCGTCCGTGCACGGCGGGCTGATGACCGACTCGTCCCCGGGCACCAGGCACAACTGTAGCTGCATGGGGGCCGGGCTCGGCTTGGCGCTCACGTCCGCCCTCACGTACAGGGTGCCGCGCTCGACCCCGGTGGCGCCGGCCACCCGCGCGCCGGAGCCTGCGGCGGGATCCACGAACACGAAGGCACCCTGACCCCCATCGCCGATGCTCCTGGCCGTGACCGAGCCGTCGTACAGGGCGATCTGGCCGGCCGGGGTCGTCGGCGGCGGTGTGGGCGTGGGGGTAGGGGTCGGTGTTGGTGTTGGCGTGGGTGTCGGAGTGGGTGTTGGTGTTGGTGTTGGAGTCGGCGTGGGAGTGGGTGTTGGTGTTGGTGTTGGAGTCGGCGTGGGAGTCGGTGTTGGTGTCGGAGACGGTGTCGGTGTGGGTGTCGGAGTGGGTGTTGGAGTAGGTGTTGGAGTAGGCGTCGGCGTAGGAACAGGTGTCGGTACCGGTGTCGGTGTGGGGACCGGTTCGGGTTCCGGCTCGAGCAGGGCGTTGAGGCGAGCGACGGCCTCAGCGGCCTGCGGGTCGCCGGGCGCCGCGGCGAGGACCCGTTGCCAGGCCTCGAGCGCGCCCTCCTCGTCTCCCAATGCCCCGAGGCTGGCCGCCACGCCCCGCAACGCGTCCAGGAACGTAGGCGCTTCGTCGGCCGCCTTGCGGAAGCCGGCGAGGGCAGCCCTATGGTCGCCGTTGGCGAACGCCGCCCTGGCGGCAAGGTAGGTGTCCGCCGTCGCCAGGCCGAAGTTCGCGCCGTACTTCGCGCGCTCCAACAGGGGCTCCAGTTGCGGCTGGGCGCGGATGGCCCGCTCGAGGCGAGGGGCGGCCGCCGCGGCGTTTCCGACGGACAAGTAGGCCTGGCCCAGCCAGGACTGCACATCGAGGTCGTCGGGCAGATACGACTGAGCGGTCTCCAGGAGGCCGACGGCGGTCTGGGCGTTGCCCGCGGCCAGGGCGTCGAAGCCGAGCTTGGAAGCTGCGGCGCCGGCCGCCGAGCGGGCGGGTGCGTCCATCGTGCCGCCCGCCGCCGCGTAAGCCTGCCAGGAACTCAGCGCGCGCGCGGTCCAGCCCGTCGTCCCGTAAGCCTGAGCGAGGAAGCGCAACGGCTCCGGCCTGCCCGGGGCCAGGTCGCGGGCGTGCTCGGCCGCCGCGAAAGCTTGGCGCCACAGGGGTTGGTCGGGGTAGTACGTCTCGTAGGCCGCCAGCGCGGCAGCCGCCGCGGCCTGGGCGTCGGCGAGCGCGGCTGCGGCCTCCGCGGGCAGGGGCGCCTGGGCCGCGGCGCCGGAGGTCAGGACGGCCGCAAGCAAGATCGCGAGCATGCGAGTTAGATAGTTCACCTCCCAAGATGATAGCCGTCCGTTCACCGTCGTGGCCTCGGTCGCGCCTGACCCATGGGCTCGGCCGTGATATGCACGGTGCTTGAAGGCACGCGGATGGGCGATTATCTAACCCAGCGGCCGTCGGCGCCGAACCCGAAGGGTTCTCGACGGCCACACCTCGTAGGAGAGAGATGAGAAGAGCACTCATTGCCATCGCAGCGCTCGTACTGGTGGCCATCGGCCTGAGCCAGGCGGGGATCGATTGGGGAAGGGCCGCCGTCAGGGACTTGGGCGAGGTCGGCGTGGAGACGGGCTTCCCCGACGGCTCCTTCCTGGGAGAGGGGCCTGTGACCGGCTATCAGGCCGCCGTCCTCGTCGATCGTTTGTTGACGCGGGTCGACAACGCCACCGGTTGCACGGACGCCGGCGCAGGGGTCACCGATCCCAACTTCGGATTCGTGGACGTTAGCCCCGACCATTGGGCCGCCGGCGCCGCGAACCGCATCGCCACGCTTGGCATCAGCCCGGCGTTCCCCGACGGGCGCCTGAACGGCGACGAGTTCCTGAGCGGCTACCAGGTGGCTCTACTCATCGACCAGGCCGTCGGCCTCGTGGACGCGAAGGTCGCTTGCGGCACTCAGAGCGTGCAGGAGCGGCTCGGTGCCATGAGCGCCGAGGTCGCCGGCCTGCGTGCCGAGATCGCCGCCGGCGCTCTGGCGGGCCCCGCCGGCCCCGCTGGGGCTCGAGGCCCCGCAGGTCCCCAGGGACCCCAGGGCGAGCGTGGCGAACCTGGCCCGGCCGGGGCCGACGGCGCGCCCGGCCTCGCCGGTCCTGCCGGTCCTGTAGGCCCGACAGGTCCCGCTGGCGAGCGGGGCGCGCCCGGGGCCGACGGGCGCGATGGCGCCGTCGGTCCCGCCGGCCCCGTCGGTCCTGCCGGCCCCCGCGGCGACGCGGGGCTGGCTTGCTGGGACCGCGACGGTGATGGGCGTCTCGGTCTCGATGAGGACATCAATCTCGATGGCGTCGGTGATGCCCTCGACTGCATCGGCCCACAAGGTCTGGCTGGTCCCGTCGGTCCCGTCGGTCCGGCCGGCCCGCAGGGCGAACGTGGGGCGGCGGGCCCCACGGGTCAGCGTGGCATGACCGGGGCGACGGGTCCGGTCGGACCGGCCGGACAGACGGGCGCGACCGGCCCCGCCGGGCCGCGCGGCGAGAAGGGCGACACCGGCGCTACCGGCGCTACCGGACCGCAGGGTCCTCAAGGTGAGCCCGGCGCGACGGGGGCCGTCGGGCCACAGGGGCCGGCCGGCCCGGCAGGACCGGCCGGTGCCGACGGCGCGATCGGCCCTGCGGGGCCTCAGGGTCCGGCCGGGCCAGCAGGTCCCGCCGGGCCAGCAGGCCCCGCCGGTCCGGCCGGACCGCAGGGTCCCGAAGGACCGCAAGGTCCAGAAGGACCGCAGGGCCCCCAAGGCCCCCAAGGCCCCCCGGGCACCCCCGGCTGAACTTGGCTCCCAAGGGCCGGCGGCCGTGACGACAGACGCCGGCGGAGACGCCAGACGCCCCGAGGACCTCCTCGGGGCGTCTTCTCGGAACCGGCTCCTCGAAATAGAGACCGGGTCCATCTAATCCGAAGCGCTTCAGTCGCTATGCACTTACCGCACTTACCCGCCGAGGCGTTCTTCCAACAGCCGCCGCGCCAGGTCGGGGTTGGCCTTGCCCTGGCTGGCGGCCATGACCTTCCCGAGCAAGGCGTTGATCGCATTGGGGTTGGCCCTGACGCGCTCCACGAGCTCCGGGTTGGCCTCCACCGCCTTCGCGACGAGGGCCTCGAGGGCCGCGACGTCGCTGACCTGACCGAGGCCGCGGCTGGCGACGAGCTCGGCGGGGTCTGCGCCTTCGAGGAGGTCGGGCACGAGGTCCTTGGCGGCGGTGGCGGAGAGCGAGCCGCCGTCGACGAGCTCGACGAGGCGCGCGAGCGCGGCGGGCGTCAGCTTGGTGTCCGCGGCGCTCACCCCGAGCGCGTTCGCGCGGCCGGCTACCTCGCCCGTCAACCAGTTCGCAACGTTCTGCGCCGGGCCGGTGTAGGCGGCCACCGTGGCGTCGAACAGCCGGGCCACGGCGTGGTCGTAGGCGATCTGCGCCGCCTCCGTTCCGCGCACACCGTCCGCTAGGTAGCGCCCCAGGCGGGCCTGCGGCAGCTCGGGCATGGCCGCCAGCACGGCGCGCTTGCGCTCGTCCGGGATGGCGACCGCGGGGATGTCCGGGTCGCGCAGGTAGCGGTAGTCGGCCGCCGTCTCCTTGGAGCGCAGCGAGTAGGTGCGCTGGCCGCCCTCGTTCCACCCCCGGGTCTCCTGGACGACGCGGCGCCCGCCTTCCAGGAGCTGCGCCTGGCGTTTCGCCTCGAAGCCCAGGGCCGCGGCGACGCTCTTGAAGGAGTTGAGGTTCTTGACCTCGACCTTGGTGCCGAACGGCTCGCCGGGCAGACGCACGGACACGTTGACGTCGGCGCGCATCTTGCCCTCCTCCGGGGCCGCGTCGGACACGTCAAGCGCCTGGGCGATGGCCCTGATCTCGGCGAGGAACTCGCGCGCCTCCTCGGCCGAGCGGATGTCCGGCTCGGTCACCATCTCCACGAGCGGCGCGCCGGCGCGGTTGAGGTCGACGAGCGAGTGGTCGGCGTAGGCGGGGTGCACGAGGCGCCCGGCGTCCTCCTCCAGGTGGCACCGGGTGATGCCGACGCGCTTGCCGCTTGGCAGCACGACCTGACCGTGCCGGCCTATGGGCACGTCGCCCTGGCTCGTCTGGTAGTTCTTCGGGGCGTCAGGGTAGAAGTAGTGCTTGCGGTGGAAGTACGTCGTGTTCGGGACCTCGCAGCCGAGGGCCACGGCGAAGCGCAGCGCGAGCTCGACCGCCCGCTCGTTGACGACGGGCAAGGCGCCCGGCAGACCGAGGCAGACCGGGCAGACGTTCTCGTTGGGGCGCGCGCCGAAGCCTTCCGCCGAGCAGCCGCAGAAGAGCTTGCTCGTCGTGCGCAGAGCGAGGTGTACCTCAAGGCCGATGACCGGCTCGAACATGCGGGCGAGTGTATCAGGGCGAGTCGGGCTATGATCGCCCCGTGGTGCGCATAGAACTCGAGGGCATCGCCGTCTCCGGCGACGAGAACCAGTTCCTCGCGCTCCTGCGGGCGCCTGGCGGCGAGGTGTTGCCCATCAGCATCGATTCCGCGCAGGCCATCAGCATCGCGGCCGGCCGCGGCAGCGAGCGCCCCGACAGGCCGCTCACCCACGACCTCGTCATGTCGGTCCTAGAGCTGTTCGGCGCGACCGTCGAGCGCGTCGAGATCACGGACCTGAAGGGCGGGGTGTTCTACGCCTCCCTCGTGCTCGCGCGCTCCGGCGTCAGCTTCGAGGTCGATGCGAGGCCGTCTGACGCCATGGCCCTCGCCGTGCGCTCCGGCGCGCCCATCTTCGTGGCCGAAGGCGTCATCGAGGAGGCCGCCATGCGCGATGAGGACTTCACGGACTCCGGCGGCGCGAAAGCCTAGAGGAACAGGCTTGGGGCCCTCGTTCGGGGAGGGCCCCAAGCCTTACGCGTCGTTCACGGGTCCGGCCGGAAGCAGGACGGCTCACCGGCGCTAGAGAGAGCCACGGGCCGGACGCACTATCGGTGCCAGTGCGATCAGTGCCGGTGCGATCGGTGCCGTGCGATCAGTGCCGGTTGCGATCGGTACCGGTGCGATCGTCAGGCGATCAGTACAGGTGCGACTCCAGGAAGTAGAGCTGCTGGTCGGTGCCGCGCGACACCTCGGTGAGGAGGTCCTCCGTGGTCGGCTCGTCGATCTTCGCCACGGCCGCGATGGCGGCCCGGTTGCTCTTGGCGTAGGCCGCCACGCGGTCGCGCACGAGCTCGAGGAAGACGGGCACCGCGTGCTCGTCGGCCGGGAACTCGGGCAACCGCGATGATGCCGCCGCCATGCGCACGGTGCCGAGCGCCACGCCGCCGAGGAGCGCCACGCGCTCGGCGAGCATGTCGGCGAAACCCTCGAAGATCTCGGCCTGGTCGTCGAAGAGCAGGTGCACTTGCTGGAAACCCAGGCCCTTGACGTTCCAGTGCGCCTGCTTGATCTGGCTGTAGAGGTCGAGCGTGTCGGCCAGCTGCTGATTGAGGATGGCCACGAGGTTCTCGCGGTCGCCCTTCGGGATGTCGATCTTGACGTCTATGAGACGGCTCTTGGTTGCGGTAGGCATACGAAACCTCCTGGGTCCAGCCTACCGGTTGGCCAGTGTCGCGAGCGTGCGCGCGAGCACGTCGCGCACCGCGGTGGCGGAGGATCTCGCCGCACCCTGGGCGCGATCGGGGCGCCCGCCGCCGCGCCCGCCGAGGCTCGCCAGGGCGGCCTGCAGCAACGGCCTGACGTCCACGCCCGTGTCGGGACCGGTCACGAAGGCGAGGCGGGCCTCGCCGTCCGCGACGCCGCCCAGTAGGGCGACCGTGCGCGGCAGCGCCTGGCAGGCCTCCACGAGGGCGGGGAGCAGCGCGGCGTCCTCGCCTTCGAGCACGGCGCTCACGACGCCGTCTCGCGCGTCGGCAGCGAGCCGCTCGAGGTGGACGGCGGCCAGCCGGCCGCGCCACTCGGCGGCGTGGCGCTCGGCGGCGGCCAGCTCCTCCTTGAGTCGGACCCCGCGGGCTGCCAGCTCCTGCACCGGCGCGCTGAACGCGCGTCCGAGGGCGTACGCGGCCTCGTGTTTGGCCCGGTAGTCGGCCACGGCCTCCTCGCCGGCGCGGAACGTTATGCGCGTGTTGCCGCCGCGCACGCGCTCGGCGGCCGTGATCTTGATGGGCAGGGTCTCGGCGGACGAGCGCAAGTGCGTGCCGCCACAAGCCACGATGTCGTAATGCCCGATGGCGACGAGCCGCACCAGTCCGGCCACCTTGGCTGGCCGTCGCAACGCGTACTCGCCCAGGCGCGAGTCGTCGACCTCGAACGCCGTGATGGGGTGGTTCTGCCGCGCGGCGTCGTTCGCCATGCTCTCGGCGGCGGCGAGGTCGTCCTCGCCGATCTCGCCGCCGACGTCGATGGTGCAGTCCGGACCGCGCATGCTCACGGAGAGCGTGCCGAACGCCGGCGAGACCCTGACGAGCGCCTGCGACAAGACGTGCTGGGCGCTGTGCCGCTGCATGTGGCGCCACCGCAGCGGCCAGTCGATCTTGCCGACGACGTTCTCGCCGACGGCCACTTCGCCCGCCATGGAGTCGTCGTGGTTGGCAAGCAGATGCCATACGTCGTCGTCGCCACCGCGCGCCTGGACATCCAGCACCTCGAAGACGCCGCGCTCGGAGCCGAGCGTGCCTACGTCGTGCGGCTGCCCGCCGGTGGTGGGGTAGAAGGCGCTGCGCGCCAGGCGCACCCACGTGCCGTGCTGATCGGCGGCGGTCGCCGTGACGCGCGTGTGGAAAGTGGTCAGGTAGCTGTCGTAACGGTCTAGGCGCACGTGGAGAGTGTAGCGCCGGTCGCTCCGAGGCGACGCGCGTCCGGTAGCATGCCTTCCCAAGGAGGCATCGTCTTGACCACCAAGCCGCGCGGCCCCGTGACGGCGGCCATCGAGCCGCTCGAGTTCGACGAGGTCGGTGACGCCCCGCTGGCCGGCCTGGTGGCGGAGCTCATCGGCGGCCTGGGCGAGGACGTCGGGCGGGAGGGGCTCCTGAAGACGCCGGAGCGCGTCTCCCGCTCCATGCGCTACCTGACGTCCGGCTACGGCCTCGACGTGCGGGAGGTGGCCAACGGCGCCCTCTTCGCCGCGGAGGGTCCTGAGATGGTGGTGGTGAAGGGCATCGAGTTCTACTCGCTGTGCGAGCACCACCTGTTGCCCTTCTTCGGTAGCGTGCACATCGGCTACATCCCCGACGAGAAAGTTCTCGGGTTGTCGAAGTTCGCGCGCGTCGTCGACGTCTTCGCGCGCCGTCTCCAGCTCCAGGAGCGCCTCACGGCGCAGGTAGCCGACGCGCTCGTCGACATCCTCCAGCCGCACGGGCTCGCCGTGGTGTCGGAGGCGAGCCACCTATGCATGATGATGCGCGGCGTCCAGAAGCAAGGCTCCACCACGCTGACGAGCGTCATGCGCGGGTCCTTCCGGGACGACGCGCGCACGCGTCAGGAGTTCTTGCAGGCGATAGCGCGTTAGGCCAGGCGCGTCCGGTCAGGCGCGCGGCGGTGTGTAGGTGCCGGCGGTCGGTTCGTTCCGCGTTACCGACCGCCTAGCCGCGCGAACCGGCAAGGGACTTACAGCGCGTTGCGCTCGAGCCACGCCGCGACGCCGCCGAGCTCCGGCGAGTCCACGTGCTCGTCGGCCGCCGCGAGCGCGTCCGGGTGGACGTCCGGCCCGACGGCGACGGAGTGCCCCGCCCAGCCGAGCATGGTGACGTCGTTCAGCCCGTCGCCGAACGCCACGACCTGGTCGCGCGGCACGCCCAGGAGGCCGGCGATGTACTCGAGGGCGCTCCCCTTGTCGCCGCCCGGGGGGACGATCTCGAGGTAGCCGTCGCCCCAGAGGTAGCGCAGCAGTTCCGGGTGGCGCGCGGCCACCCAGCCGTCGAGCGCCGGCGTGCGCGTGGCGCCGTGGAACACGACCTTGTCGGCCGCGAGGCCGAGCCCGACCTGGAAGCGCGTGATGGCGCGGCTCTCGGCGTGCACCCAGTCCCAGCGCTCGTTGCGCGGGTCACGGACGTAGAGCACGTCGTCCACCACGCACGAGAACTCCACCGTCGCGTCGTTCAGGTGCTCCTCCAGGAGAGAGTCGACCTGGGCGGTGGCGAGGCGCATGCGGCGCAGGACCCCGCCCTCGCGGTCGCGCACGTAGGAGCCGTGGTTGACGGCGTGCGGCACCTCGATCTCCAAGAGGTCGAGGAAGGCCCGCGCCGAGCGCAGGGGCCGCCCGGTAAGGACGGTGACGATATGGCCGCGCCGCCGTGCGGCCTGCACGGCGGCCAGGGTCTCTTCCGGCAGCCGGTAGTCGTCGGTTACGAGGGTCTTGTCTAGATCGAAGGCTAGCAACACAGCGTCACGACCATACCAGTAGGTGGCGACGCACGAGTGTCGTTCGCATCGCTGGGCGCGGCAGGACCGCGTCCAGGTGCGGTGATACAATCCTCATGACAAGGCTGGGTGGCGCCGACGGCCGCTCACGGAGGTTGATTCATGTACCGAGGTCGCGAGGGTCAGTGGGCCTACTTCCTGCACCGGATCACCGGGGTGGCGTTGGTCCTCTACCTGATGCTTCACGTGTTCGACATCTCGCTGGTCATGTACGGACCCGACGGGCCCTTCAACGCCTTCCTGATGTTCTATCACCAGTGGCCGTTCAGGATCGGGCTCGTGCTGGTCATCGCGGCGGTCGTGTACCACGCGCTCAACGGGCTGCGCATCATCCTCCTGGACTTCACCACCTGGGGCATCCGCTACCAGCGCGTGATGTGGTACACGGTCCTCGGCGTCACGACCGTCATCGGCGTCCCGGTCCTCGTCAAGATCCTGCCAGAGATCTTCGGGGGCGCCTGATGGCCGCCCGCCCCAGGAACCTCCAGGAGGCGCGCGACAGGTCGCGGAACAACGCCGAGCTCGCCTGGTGGGTGTTCATGCGCGTCTCCGGGCTCTTCCTCGTGTTCCTCGTGTTCGCCCACGTGTTCATCAACAACATCGCCATCAACGTCGCCACCGTCGACTACAACTACGTGGCCACCCGCCTGGCCAAGCCGAGCGTGAAGGTCTTCGACACGTTCCTGCTCGGCCTCGCCATGCTGCACGGCGTCAACGGCCTCCGGGTGGTGATCGGCGACAACATCAGGCGGCCGGGCCTGCGTTTCTGGGTCCAGGTCGTGCTCATCGTGGTCAGCGTCGGCATCTTCGTGGCCGGGGTCATGACCCTCTGGGCCTTCTCGTACCGAGAGATGGGCGACGCCATCCGCGACCTCACGAGCGGCCACTAGGGAAGGGTGACTCAAGCAAGCATGATCAGGGCACACAAGTTCGACGTCATCGTCGTCGGCGCCGGCGGCGCCGGCTTGATGGCCGCGCGGTACGCGGCCCACAACCCGAACGTATCCGTCGCCGTGATAACGAAGCTCTACCCGACGCGCTCGCACACGGGCGCGGCGCAGGGCGGCGTCGGCGCCGCCCTCGGCAACGTCAGCGAGGACCACCCCGAGTGGCACGCCTTCGACACGGTCAAGGGCGGCGACTACCTGACGGACCAGGACGTCGCGGAGGCGTTCTCGCACGAGGTCATCGACGCCGTGTACGAGCTGGAGCACATGGGGCTCCCCTTCAGCCGCACGCCGGAGGGCCGCATCGCCCAGCGCAAGTTCGGCGGCCACACGCGCGAGCACGGCAAGGCGCCCGTCGAGCGCGCCTGCTACGCCGCCGACCGCACGGGCCACATGATCCTGCAGACCCTCTTCCAGCAGTCCATCAAGGACAGGGTCCACTTCTTCAACGAGTTCCACGTGCTCGACATCATCCTCGACGACGGCGAGTGCCGCGGCGTGGTCGCGTACGAGCTCGCGACCGGCGACCTGCACGTCATCCAGGCGAAGGCCACCGTGCTCGCCACGGGCGGCAACGGCCGCATGTTCAAGGTCACTTCCAACGCCCACGCGCTCACCGGCGACCTCACGAGCATCGTGTGGCGCCGCGGCATCCCAGTCGAGGACCCGGAGTTCTACCAGTTCCATCCCACGGGGCTCTACAAGCTCGGCGTGCTCCTCACCGAAGGCGCGCGTGGCGAGGGCGGCATCCTGCGCAACGCGGACGGCGAGCGCTTCATGGAGCGCTACGCCCCGACCATCAAGGACTTGGCGCCGCGCGACATGGTCTCGCGCGCCATGTACCTGGAGGTGCGCGAGGGGCGGGGTTGCGGTCCGAACAAGGACTACATCCACCTAGACCTGACGCACATCGACGCGCACATCATCGAGGAGCGCCTGCCCGACATCACGGAGTTCGCGCGCATCTACCTGGGCGTCGACCCCATCAAGGAGATGGTGCCGATCCAGCCCACCGCGCACTACATGATGGGCGGCGTCCCGACGACCATCGACACGAACGTGATCAGCGACGGCGCCAACACGATCATCCCCGGCCTGTACGCGGCCGGCGAGGTCGCCTGCGCCTCCTTGCACGGCGCCAACCGCCTCGGCACCAACTCGCTCGGCGACCTTCTCGTGTTCGGCCGTCGCGCCGGCCGCAACGCCAGCGCGTACGCCGAGACGCTCGACTCCTTCCCCGACCTCCCCGCCGGCGTGCTCGATCACACCAAGGACATCATCGACGCCGCCCTCAACGGCTCGCACGAGGAGCGCGTCTCGACCATCCGCGCCGAGCTGCAGACCACGATGATGGACAACGCCTCGGTGTTCCGCACGGCCGAGACCCTCGCCACGCAGGTCGAGGAGGTCGAGAGGCTCCGCGAGCGCTACAAGCGGATCGGCGTCGACGACAAGGGCAAGCGCTACAACACCGAGCTCCTCGAGGCCCTCGAGCTCGGGTTCCTCCTCGACAACGCCCAGCAGCTCGTCACGGCGGCGCTCAACCGCACGGAATCGCGCGGCGCGCACTCCAGGGAGGACTTCAAGGAGCGCGACGACGCCAACTGGCTCAAGCACACCCTCGTCTACAAGGATGGCGACGGGGTACGCATCGACTACAAGCCCGTCACGCTCGGCCGCTACGAGCCGAAGCCACGGGTCTACTGAGGCCGGCCATGCAGATCTCCATGAAGATACGCCGCTACGATCCGGAGAAGGACGCCAGGCCGCACTGGCAGGAGTTCAACCTCGACGTGGCCCCGACCGAGCGCGTCCTGGACGTGCTCAACCAGATCAAGTGGCAGCTAGACGGCTCGCTCACCTACCGGCGGAGCTGCGCGCACGGCATCTGCGGCTCGGACGCCATGATGATCAACGGCATGAACCGCCTCGCCTGCAAGATCCTCGTGAAGGACCTGGGCGACAAGATCACGGTCGAGCCCCTGCGGGGGCTGCCCGTGCTCAAGGACCTGATCGTCGACATGGAGCCGTTCTTCGACTCCTACCGCGCCATCCTCCCGTACTTCATCAACGACGACCCGCCGCCCCCCCGGGAGCGGCTGCAGAGCGTCGAGGACCGGGCGCGCTTCGACGACACGACCAAGTGCATCCTCTGCGCCGCCTGCACGACATCGTGCCCCGTGTTCTGGACGAACGGGCGCTACATCGGTCCGGCCGCCATCGTCAACGCCCACCGCTTCATCTTCGACTCGCGCGACGAGGGTTCGGCCGAGCGCCTGCGCGTGCTCAACGACGCGAACGGGCTCTGGCGCTGCCGCACGGCCTACAACTGCACGGAAGCGTGCCCGCGCGGCATCCCCATCACCAAGGTGATCGAGGAGACGAAGCGCGAGCTGATCTGGCAGCGGATGTAAGAGACGAGCGGCGCCTGGTCCGCGCGCGCTTGGCCGTCAGGCCAAGCGCAACGTCTTTGCCTTGAAGCGACGAAGCCGCTTCAAGGCAAAGACGCGATGACTTCGACTTCGACCAGCCCCCCCTTGGGCAGCCCGGCGGCCTGCACGGTGCTGCGTGCCGGCAGGTTGCCCTTCAGGTAGCTCCCGTAGACCTCGTTGAACGCCGCGAAGTCGTTCATGTCGGCGAGGAAGCACGTGCTCTTCACGATGTGCTCCACGCCGGTGCCCGCCGCCTCGAGGACGGCCGTGAGGTTGCGCATGACCTGGTGGGTCTGCGCCGTGATGTCGCCGCCCGCCCATGTGCCGTCGGGCTCGAGGGCGATCTGGCCGGCCGTGAAGACCAGTCCGCCCACCTTGACCGCCTGGGAGTATGGGCCGATGGCCTTCGGTGCTGTCTCGGTCGCGATGATCTCGTGCATGCCGCAGAGTATCAACCGCGCCACACGATGAACAACACGAACAGCACCAGCAAGTAGGCGCAGCCCATCAGCCAGTAGCGGTAGGGGAAGAGGGGGTGGCGCTTCAGGCGCTGCCAAGGGCCGTTCCCCGGGAAGTCCTCCTCCACGGCCTTGATGCCGGAGAGCGTCTCGCCGATGTCGACGGAGGCGGGCACGAGCGGCGCGGAGGGCAGGTCGTAGCGCTTCTGGCGCGGCGCGACGGCCTCCGCCCTCAGCACGACGGCCGTGGCGTTGTCGGGGCTGCCGCGGTCGTTGGCGGCCGCGACGAGGTTACGGGCCGCGACCTCGGGCGTCACCCCCGTGACCCGCTTGACGATGTCCTCGTCGCCGAGCAGCATGCTGACGCCGTCGCTGACGATCACCACCGTGTCGCCCGGCTGCACGTCGAAGTAGAGGACGTCGAGCCTGAACGTCGGCGTGGCCCCGATGGCGTTCGTGATGACGTTGCGCCACCTGTGCCTGCGCGCCTCCTCCTCGCTCAGCAGGCCCTGGCGCACCCGGTCGGCCACCCAGCTGTGGTCGACGGTCAGCCGTGTGGCCTTGCCGCCGCGCACCAGGTAGGCGCGCGAGTCGCCGACGTGGCCGACCAGCCCGACCTGGTCGTCGATGAGGACCGCCGTTAGGGTGGTCCCCATCCCCTTGAGCTCAGGGCGCTCGATGGCCAGGTTGTAGACCTCGACGTTGGCGGCCTGCGCGGCGCGCGCGAGGGCAACGGGCGGCTGGGAGCGGCTCTGCCGCAGGGCGTCCACCAGCGTCTCGATGGCCTTGCGGCTCGCCACCTCGCCGGCCGTGTGGCCGCCCATGCCGTCGGCGACGACGCCAAGGTGGCCGCTCCTGCCGACCGTTCCGGCGAAGTACCAGTCCTGGTTCACGCTGCGGACGCGCCCGGGGTCGCTCGTGCCGGCGCTGGCCACGAGCGTCAGGGGCTGGCCGGGTTGGACGCGAGGCGCCGCCCCACCGGGTATGCCGTCGGCCTGGGCACCGGCCCCGCCCCCGGCAGCGCCTACCCCCGCTCTGGCCGGCTCGGCCGGCCGGGGGGCGGCCACGGTGGGCGCCGCCGGCACGGCTACGCCGATGCTGGGGGTGCCTTGGCGGCTGCGGGGTCCGGGGCTGCGCTCGACCTCATCGGCCATGTCCAGGCATGATACCGCCGCGCGCACGCCCTTCCGTTCGTAAGGGCTCGTCGGGAACCAACTGCTATGCTTCGCCGCATGACTTTCGGCGGAACCCCCGCGCACCCCGACCAGGCGCGCCCAGGAGCGACCGTGCGCGCCATCGCCGAGTCTGTCGCGCAGGGCAGGGTCAGCGCGACGGAGACGGTCGCCGCGGCGCTCGACAGGGCCGAGGCCGCGCAGGCGGAGCTCAACGCCTTCATCGTCATCGACCGCGCGGGCGCAGAGTCCGCCGCGGCGGCCATCGACGAGCGCCGCGCTGCAGGCCTGCCCGTCGGCCCCCTCGCGGGCGTGCCGGTCGCCGTCAAGGACAACCTGGCGACGGTCGGCCTGCCGACCACGGCGGCCTCGCGCATCCTGGCAGGCTACGTCTCGCCGTTCGACGCCACCGTCGTGGCGCGGCTCAAGGCCGCCGGCGCCGTGGTGATCGGCAAGACGAACCTCGACGAGTTCGGGATGGGCTCGACGGGGGAGAACTCGGCGTTCGGACCGACGCGCAACCCCCACGACCCGGGCCGCGTCGCGGGCGGCTCCTCGAGCGGCTCCGCCGCCGCCGTCGGCGCCGGCGTCGTGCCGTTGGCGTTGGGCTCGGACACGGGCGGCTCGAGCCGCCTGCCTGCCGCGTTCTGCGGCATCGTCGGCTTCAAGCCGACTTACGGCGGCCTGTCGCGCTACGGGCTCTTCTCCTACGCCTCCTCGCTCGACCAGGTCGGCCTGCTGGGGCGCTCGGTGGCCGACGTCGCGGCGGCGCTCGGCGTCATGGCCGGCTCCGACCCTCGCGACGCCACGAGCGTCGACCTGGAGCCGGCCGGCTGGGCCGCGGCGGCCGGCGCTGGACCTGGCGCGGCGCCGGACCCGGTGGCCGCGGGCGGCGACCTCACCGGCGCGCGCTTCGGGGTCGTCGAGGAGCTCGCCGGCGAGGGCTTCGGCCCGGACGCGCTCGCCTCGCTGGCCGCCGCGCGCGCCGCGCTCGAGTCCCGCGGGGCCGAGGTCGTCGAGGTCTCGCTCCCCGGCACCGCCTTGGCGGTCGCCTGCTACTACGTGATCGCCGCCGCCGAGGCGTCTAGCAACCTCGCCCGCTACTCCGGGATGCTCTACGGGCAGCGGGTCGGGGCGGAGCGCGAAGGCCAGGAGCTGGTCATGCGCGCCACGCGCGGTGCGCTCTTCGGTCGGGAGGTGAAGCGCAGGATCCTCCTAGGGTCGTTCGCCCTCTCCGCCGGCTACTACGACGCCTACTACGGTCGGGCGCTCAAGGTGCGGCAGCGGCTCACGCGCGAGATGGACGCCGCCCTCGGGCGGGTCGACGCTCTCGTCACTCCCACGGCGCCCGGGCCGGCGTACGCCAGCGACGAGAAGACGGCGGACCCGCTCTCCATGTACGTGGGCGACGTGGCCACCTGCCTCGCGAACCTCTCGGGCGGACCGGCCGTGAGCGTGCCGTGCGGCACGGCCGTCGGCGCCGGCGTGCGGGGCTTGCCGCTCGGGGTACAGCTCATAGGCCGCGCCGGAGCCGACGCCGCGCTCCTGCGCCTGGCCGCCGCGCTCGAGGCCGCCCTGGCCTGAACCGCCGTAGAGCGCGAAGCGACGGCGGTGTGGTACTATTCCACGGCTTGACTGTCCTGCCGGGACGGCAGCTCGCGTTGGGTCGTCAGGGGCCGAAGAGGCGCCGCGCGGCCTTCGCTCGCAGCGTGCTTCCCGGCACATCCACCCGACGGTAAGAGACTGGAAGGAGACACCATGAAGCGGACGTATCAGCCTAACCGCAGGAAGCGTGCCACCACGCACGGTTTCCGGGCGCGCATGGCTACCCCAGGTGGTCGCAACGTCATCAGACGGCGGCGCGCCAAGGGGCGTAAGCGCCTGTCCGTATCGGATCGCTGAGACGGTTCGCGGTGCTCCGCTCGTTGAGCGGTGACCGCGCGTTCCAACGACTGCGCAAAGGGAGCTCCGGCGGCGGCAAGCACGTTACGGTGCGTTGGCGACCGACACGCTCAGGGGAGGTCAGAGTGGGCATCGTGGTGAGCCGCAAGGTCGGCAAGGCCGTGGTGCGTAACCGGGTCAGGCGTCGGCTGCGTGAAGGCGTCCGCGAGCTCCTCAGACAACCCTTGCGCGAACCGGCCCACGCGGCCTCGGTGCCGTCGTTCGACCTCCTCGTCATCGCGAGGCCGTCGGCCGCCGCCGCCGACTACCACGACTTGAAGCGGTCGCTCACGAGCGCGTTCGAGCGCGCCGGGCTCCGATGAGGGGCGATGCCCACTTCGGCGGCGCCTCTCTCGGGCGTCTGGCCAAGGACGCGGCCATCTGGCCACTGAGGGCCTACCAGCGCTACCTCTCCCCGCTGAAGGGCGCGCCGTCGTGCCGTTTCCACCCCACCTGCAGCGCGTACGCCATCGAGGCCATCGAGCGCCACGGCGTGATACGCGGCAGTTGGCTCGGCCTCAAGCGCGTGCTCCGCTGTCATCCGTTCCACCCGGGCGGTTACGACCCGGTGCCGCCCCGGCGCAGGCCGGGCTCCGAACTCGACCCACAGGCGTTGGAGCGTACCGACGTCCACACGGAGGCCCCTTGAAACGCGTCAACAGACTGCGGCCGGTAGCGCTCATGGCGGCGCTCCTCTTCTCGACGTTCGCGAGCGCGCGCGTCGAACTGGCTGCGACAGCCTTCCGTGAGGCCGACTTCCGCGGCGCCGAGAAGATAACCGCCACCTGCTCCACCCAGACGCCGTCCTTCTTCTGCGAGGACGGACAGGACCTCACCCTGATCACGAGCAAGGGCGTCGACTACGTGTTCGACGGCGCCGGCCAGCTCGTCGCCGCCTTCGGCAAGCAGCAGCGCGGCCAGCGCCTGGGCGACTACAGCATCGACGCTCGGTTCAACCTCATCCCGTTCGAGTCGGAGGTGCCCGGCCTCGCGCTCCTGATCGACGGCGCGTACGCCACGCCGACCGACGTGGCCGGCAGTTGGCGCGAAGGCGACGAGGGGCTCCTCGTCGGCACGTTCACGGCGCGCGTCGGCGGCTTCGAGGTGGAGCGCACCCTGACCCTGCAGAGCGGCGTCGACACGATCGGGGTCGAGTTGACCGCTCGGCGCGTCGACGGGGCGGACGCCCCGAGCACGCTCCAGCTCGTCGTGCCAGGCATCGGGCGCACCGCGGCGCCGGTGGTCAAGATCGGCCACGGCGACTCGTTCACGCTCAACCCGAGCGAGCAGGCGTTCCCCGACCCGACCTACGCCTCGCTGCAGGTGAACAACAACAACCGCGACTTCGCCCTCGTCATGCGGCCGGCGCCGGGCAGCGCGGGCGTGTCCGCCACCTACATGCGCCCGAACCGCATCGCCTTCCAGGCCCAGGTGGGCGCGGCTGCCGGCGCGGCGTACACGTTCGACCTCGGCCTCTACCCCGGCCACAACGAGCTCGTGCGCTACAGCCAGGAGCAGTACCTGGAGCTGCCAGGGCTCTTCAACCCGAACATTCTCGGGCGGCTGTCGCTCATAGTCGTCCGCATCCTCGAGTTCGTGCACCAGTACGTGCCGAGCTGGGGCCTCTCGATCATCGTCCTGACGCTCCTCTTCAGGGCGCTCATCTGGCCCCTCATCAGCACCCAGACGAAGTCGATGTTCGGCATGCAGCGCCTGCAGCCGAAGCTGCAAGAGCTGCAGAAGAAGTACAAGGACGATCGCGAGAAGCTCACGCAGGAGACGATGGCGCTCTACCGCGAGGCGGGCGTCAACCCGGCGGGCGGCTGTCTGCCGATCATCGTCCAGATGCCCCTCTTCATCATCTTGTGGCGCGTGTTCGTGAACTTCGAGTTCAACGAGGGGTTCCTGTGGCTGCCCGACCTCGGTCAGGCCGACCCCTTCTACATCCTCCCGATCCTGTACGTGGCCGTCATGATCGCGACGTCATACTTCTCCGCCCGCGGCAACCCTCAGATGCTGCGCCAGTCGCTCATCATCAACGTGGTCTTCGTGTTCATCATCGTCGGTTTCCCGGCCGGGGTGCTCGTCTACTATGTGGTATCCATGTTGGTGCAGGTCATCCAGTACTGGTTGCTGAGCCGCGGTCAGCCCGCGCCAGTCGTCGCGGCGCCGGCCAAGCGCTCCAAGTGAGGCCATAGATGAGTGACTCGGATCTCGACAAGTACCTCGAAGGCATCGGCATCGATGTCGATGGGGAGGACGCGGAAGAAGGCCAGGTAGCACGCTTCACCGCCGAGGAGGAGTACGAGCAGGTCGTCGATGCCGGCCCCATCGTCCAAGGCGAGCCGTTGGAGCGCGCCGAGGCGTTCCTCGTCAACCTGCTCCTCAACATCGACCCGGCCTACGCGGTCGAGGTCAACCAGGTGTCGGACGAAGAGATCCAGGCGGAGGTCTACGGCGGCGACCCGGGCAAGATCATCGGGCGCAACGGGCGCACCCTCGCGGCGCTCGAGTACTTGACGAACGCCGTTGTCAACCGTGACGAGAGCGGCCGCATCCGCGTCAACGTCGACGTGGGCGGCTACAAGCGCCGTCGCGACGAGCGGCTGCGCAAGGAGGCCTTGCAGGCCGCGGCCAGGGTGCGCAAGGGCGGCATGCCGGTCGAGCTCGAACCCATGAGCGCGGCCGAGCGCCGGGTAGTGCACATGTGCCTGGCCGAGGAGCCCGGGGTAAGCACGGAGTCGCGCGGCGAGGGCAGCGAGAGGCGCGTGGTGGTCAGGCCCGCCTGAGGCGTGACCCCGCACCCAATTGCGCAGCATCCTGCAAGCTCACGCCGAAGCGGCGGCGCGGTTGACGGCCGCCGGCGTCCCCAGCCCTGAGCACGACGCGTGGCGGCTCCTGGAAGCAGCCTCCGGACTGAGTCGTAGTACCCTCCTCCTGACGGGCGCGTCCGCCGTGCCCGAGGCGACCGCCGCGCGGCTGGCCGGCCTCGTCGAGGAGCGCGCGGCACGCGTGCCGCTGCAGCACGTCCTCGGGGTCGCGCACTTCTACGGGCTCGAGCTTGCCGTGGACGCGCGCGTGCTCGTGCCGCGGCCCGAGACGGAGCGGCTCGTCGAGCTCGTCCTCCGGGAACTGGCGGACGGGCTCGCCGACGCAGGACCGGCGCCCGCGACGGTCCTGGACGTCGGCACGGGCAGCGGCGCCATCGCGCTCGCCCTCAAGGCGGAGCTAACGAGCGCGGAAGTGTGGGGCACCGACGTCTCGGAGGACGCGCTCGCCGTGGCGCGCGGCAACGCCGCGAGGCTCGGCCTCGCCGTCGGCTTCCTCCGCTCGGACCTGCTGGCTGACGAGGAGGTCGCCGCCCTGGCGCGGCGTGCCGCCGTCCTGGCGGCTAACCTGCCCTACCTGCCCGAGAGCGACCGGGTGGCGCTGCAGCCTGAGGCCGCCGCCGACCCTCCCGGCGCGCTGTTCGCCGCGGACGGCGGCCTCGCCATCGCCGCGCGCCTCGCCGACCAGGCGTGGCTGACGTTGCCGCGAGGGGCGCTCTTGGCGCTAGAGCTCGACCCACGCAACGTGCGCGGGTTGGCGGAGCGGTTGAGCGGGTGGGAAGGCGTGCGCCTGGAGCCGGACCTCGCGGGCAGGGAGCGCTTCCTGCTGGCGCGCAGGTGAAAGCGGTGCCGCCACGCCGGGCATGCAGGTCCTCGGTGACGGTGCGCCCGCCGTGCGGCGGGACCGACCGCCCGGCGCCAGGTCAGATGGGCGGTCGGGCGTGAAGGAGCGCGTCACCCTCTTCGGCGCCAGCGGCACGATGGGCTCCCAAGTCTTCGAGGAGCTCCGCCGCCGGGCGGAACGTTACGACCTCACGCTGCTGCTGCTCCCGGGCGACGCCCGGGTGATGCGCCTGGCGCGCGGGTTGCGCGAGGCGGGCATCGACACCTCGCGCCGGGCCGGGATAGCGGAGGGCAGGGGCGTGCGCGTCGTATGGGGCGACGCCACGGACGCGGCGACGGTGCGGGAGGCGGTGAGGGGCGCGGACTGGGTGCTCAACACGATGGCCTACATCTCGCCACAGGCCGACTACCGACCCGAGGTCGCCTGGGCCGTGAACGACCTGGCCGTCGGCAACGTGCTGGCCGCGATCTGCGACGAACCGGACGGGGCGAGGCGCATCGGCTACGTGCACACCGGCTCGGTCGCACAGACGGGCAACCGCCCGGCGACCGGACGCGCCGGCGCCCCCGGCACGTACGTCGGACGCGTCGGCGACCCCATGAACCCGTCCGTGTACGACGAGTACGCCCTCTCGAAGATCGCCGGCGAGCGGCGCGTGATGGAGTCGCCGCTCGAGCGGTGGGTCTCCCTGCGCATGTCGTTCATCATGCCGACGGACCACGCCGACCTCATGGGCCTGTTCGACCCCATCGCCTTCCACATGCCGCTCGACACGCGCATGGAGAACGTGACGGACCGCGACGCCGGCCTCGCCATGGCCAACTGCCTCGAGCTGCGGCACGAGCGAACGTTCTGGCGCCGCGCCTACAACGTCGGGGGCGGCCAGGGCATGCGGACGACCGCGCGCGCCTACCTCGGGGCCGCCTACGGCCTCATGGGCCTCGACGTCGGCCGCTGCATGGAGGAGAACTGGTTCGGCCTCAGGAACTTCCACTTGCAGTACTACGATGACTCGGACGTCACCGAGCGCTACCTGCGCTACCAGCGTGACGATCTTGCGAGCCACGCCGCCGCCCTCCGTGCGAGCATGGCGCCCGGCATGAAGCTCCTCGCGTGGCTATGCGCGCGCCTGCCGGCCGTTCGACGCCTGAGCGAGAGGGTGGTCCACGACCGGTTCGAGCGTCTGGCGCGGGGGCATGCCAACAGCCCCAGACGGTGGTACCTCACGCGCAACGACGCGCGCGTGCGGGCCTTCTTCGGTGGCTACGCCGCCTACGAAGCCATCCCCGCCGGCGGCTTGAGCGACTCTATCGACGATGACGGTCCGTGGACGCGCTTCGACCACGGCTACCCGGAGGGGGTCGAGGACCTGGCCCGGGACGACCTGAGGCTGGCGGCGGCCTTCCGCGGGGGCGAGTGGCTCGGAGCGGTGGGGGGCGTGGGCGAGGAGGGGGCGCTCGACGAAGGCGCGGATGGCGAGGGGCTCGTCGGCTGGCACGAACGCTGCGCCTGGCGCTGCGGCTCCGACCACGAGTTCGAGGCGCGCCCCAGCACGGTCCTGCGCGGCGGTCATTGGTGCCCGCGCTGCCTGGGGACGTGGGACGGCGGTCGTCGGGCGGCGCTGGAGCCGTTCTTCGCGCAGGCCTGGTACGCCGACCACGACCCGGACGAGCTCGAGCCGTACCCGGCCGACGGAGCCGAGGACGTCGCGAACGCGGACGTCGCATGGCGTGCGCGCGGGGCCCGCTGACGCGGAGTGCCGGGGCGGGCCTCGGACCCGCCCTCAGGTGTTGGGGGTGGAGGCGTCGCCCTGTTGTTGCGCCCCGGCGCCGAGGGGCGGCACCTCGGGCAGCTCGTCGAGGCGGTGGTCACGGGGTGCCGGAGCGCGCTTGACGTCCTTGCGGGCATCGTGGCGCGGCTCGCCGCCGAGGCTGCCGACGAAGAGCAGGAGCGCGCCGATGACCACGCAGGCGTCGGCGACGTTGAAGACGGGGAAGTCGAAGCTGCCCACCTTGAAGTGCACGAAGTCGACGACGTAGCCGAGGCGCAACCTGTCGAGCATGTTGCCTGCCGCGCCAGCCAGGACGAGGGCCAGGGTCACTTTCAGGAGCGTTGGAAGGCGCTTGGCGCTGCGCCACAGGTAGACGCCGAGGACCACGGACACCGCGGCCGAGAGGAGCCCGAGGAGGAGCGTGCCGTCGATGGTGAGCCCCCCGAGCTTGATCTCGAGGTCCTGCAGCATGCCGAAGGCGGCGCCGCCGTTGCGCGTGTGGGTGATACCGAAGCCGAGGGCGAGCGGGATCTCCGTGCCGTCTCTCGGGAGGGTGGCGACCACCCAGGCCTTGCTCAACTGGTCGAGCGCGACCAGCGCGGCCGCGAGGAGAAGCATCACCCGGGCAGTATAGTCCGCGGCCCGACGTCGACGGCACGCGCCGGCGGCGCGGATGGGGTTGTTTCGCTCGCCCACGAACCGCCCGTGCCATAGCATCGGTTCGGCGGTATCTTGGCCTGACTAGGTGATCACATGGGGCGCGGCGCTCGAAGACGCCGGCACGCCCGCGGAAGGCAGACGAGCATGTCTCTTACCTTGGAACAGTACTTGGCGACGTTGGCGGGGGCCGGCGACCACCGGCTCGAGCGCTTCGCCGCCGCGCTCTACGAGAAGGCGGACGCCGGGCTCATCGCGCTCATCGGTCCGGAGGCCATGAGCTCGTTGGCGCGCAAGGGTCTGGCGTTCCTCGACGCCCTTGGCACCGCCCCCCTCGCGGTAACGGCGTTCGCGCCGGACGGTATCGCGGGGTCCGCCCCCCTCCCGTACTCCGTCCTCATGCTCGCGCTCAAGGACCGGCCGTTCATCGTCGACTCCGTGCAGGCCGAGCTGCGCAGGCGCGGCCTCGCGGTCGCCGACAAGCTCCATCCCACCGTGCTTGTCAGCCGTGCCGCGGACGGCTCCATCGTCGACCTCGGCCAGGGTGCCGCTGGCTCGAACACCAGGCGGGAGGCCTTCGAGGTCTACTTGCTCGACGCCGGCCTCGGCCAGGAGACCCTCGACGCAGCGGCGCAAGGGGTGCGCGCCGTGCTCGGCGACGTCATCCTCGCGACGGACGACTACCGGGCCATGCTCGAGCGCAGCCGCGCCGTGGCGGGCTACCTACGCGCCCTGAGCGGCGCGCAGCGCGCCGCGGCCGCCGCGTTCGGCGCGCAGGACTGCGACGAGGACGCCGCCTTCCTCGACTGGCTCGAGGACGACAACTTCGTGTTCCTCGGCTACCGCGAGTACGAGATCGTCGACGCCAAGGGGCGCCCGGCCCTCGGCCTCGTCGATGGCAGCGGCCTGGGCGTCTTGCGCAAGGTCGCCAGCAGCGCCTACCGCACGCCCGTCCCGTTGGACGAGTTGCCGGCCGCCCTCAGGGAGCGCGTTGCCGGCGGCCGCTTCTTCCTCGTCACCAAGGCGAACTCCGAGGCGACCGTGCACCGCGCGAGGCGCATGGACTACATCGGCGTGAAGCGGCTCTCGGAGGCGGGCGTAGTGCTGGGCGAGCAGCGCTTCGTCGGGCTCTTCACCACGAAGGGCCTCGCCGCCCCCGTCGAGGACGTACCCATCCTGCGCAGCAAGCTCCGGAGCGTCCTGGAGCGCGACCAGGCCATCCCCGGCTCGCACGACTACAAGGCGATCGTGGCCGCCTTCAACGGCCTGCCGCGCGAGGAGCTCTTCTGGCTGGGCGTCGACCAGATCCACGCCGACATCCGCACCATCATGCGCGTCGGCCAGGACCCCACGGCGAGGCTAACGCTGCACGAGGACCCGCTCGGCCGCGGTCTGGCCGCCATGGTCGTCATGCCGCGCGAGGGCTTCTCCGACGACGTGCGTAGGGCCGTGCAGGGCTACCTCACGGAGGCACTGGCCGCCAAGCGCATCGACTCGCGCCTCGCCATCGGCGAGGACGAGGAGCACGCCCGCTTCCACTTCTACTTCGTGACGGACTCGCGCCTCGCCGACCTCGACGTCAAGGCCCTGGAACGCCAGGTCCAACGCCTCTCGCGCTCGTGGTCCGAGGCCATGCGCGAGCTCCTCGTGGCGGCCCACGGCGAGAACGCCGGGCGCACGCTCGCGGCCCGCTACTCCCAGGTGTTCGACGAACGGTTCAGGGCGACGGTGGCGCCGGAGCAGGCCGTCGCGGACATCGAGCACCTCGAGCGGCTCGCGGAACGGCCGCGGGTAGTCGATCTGGCGCCGGCGCCCGCGGCCACCGGTACGGCCGACGCCGCCCAGGCCCTCCTGCGCGTCTACCACCGCGGCCACGGGCTCGCCTTGTCGGACGTGCTGCCCCTCCTGGAGAACGTGGGGCTGCGGGTCATCGAGCAGTACCCGTACAACCTGCTCGTCGACGGCGAGTCGCGCGGGGTCGACGTCTACACGGTCGTGAACGCCACCGGTGGCGAGTTCGACGTCGAGGCCGAGAAGGGCAGGCTGGTCGAGGCACTCGAGGGGCTCCTGGCCGGCGAGGTCGAGAACGACGAGCTGAACCGGCTCGTCCTGCGCGCGCGCCTGAGCGCAAGGCAGGTCGCGCTCCTGCGCGCCTACCAGATGTATTACGCGCAAGTGAACTTGGTCACGAGCCGCTCGTTCGTGAGCGCCGCCCTCCTGGCCCACCCGCGCGTGGCCGCGCTCCTGATGCGCTACTTCGAGGCCCGCTTCGACCCCGCCTTCGCGGGCGGGGCGGGGGCCCACTCCGCCGAACGTGAGCGGGCCTCCCAGAGCGCGCACCAAGCCGTCATCGACTCCCTCGGCGAGGTCTCCTCGCTAGCCGAGGACGGCGCCCTGCGCGGCCTCCTCGACCTCATGGCCGCCACCGTGCGCACGAGCTACTTCCTGGGCCTCGAGCGCATCAGCTTCAAGCTCGACTCTGCCAAGGTCGGCGCCATGCCTGAGCCGCGACCCATGTTCGAGATCGCCGTGTCCGCGCCGCTAGTGGAGGGCACGCACTTGCGTGGCGGCAGGGTAGCCCGCGGCGGCATCCGGTGGTCGGACAGGCCGGATGACTTCCGTACCGAGGTCCTCGGCCTGCTGAAGACCCAGACGACGAAGAACGCCGTGATCGTGCCCGTCGGCTCGAAGGGCGGCTTCGTCATCAAGGGCGCGCCGACCGACCGCGACCAGCTCCGCGACTTCGTGCGCGCCCAGTACCGCACCTACATCCGCGGCCTGCTCGACCTCACCGACAACCTCGTCGCCGGCGCGGTCGTGCACCCGAAGGGCCTCGTCATCTACGACGAGCCCGATCCGTACCTGGTCGTCGCCGCCGACAAGGGCACGGCCACCTTCTCCGACCTGGCCAACGCCACGTCCGCCGAGTACGGCTTCTGGCTTGGCGACGCCTTCGCTTCCGGCGGCTCGGCCGGCTACGACCACAAGGGCATGGGCATAACGGCGCGCGGCGCCTGGGAGGCCGTCAAGCGCCACTTCGCCGAGCTCGGCCTCGACGTGTTCAAGGACACCTTCACGGTCGCCGGCATCGGCGACATGTCCGGCGACGTGTTCGGCAACGGCCTGCTCTACACGGACCGCATCCGGCTGCAGGCCGCCTTCAACCACCTGCACGTCTTCCTCGACCCCGACCCCGACCCGAAGGCCTCCTTCGCCGAGCGCCGGCGGCTCTTCGAGCTCCCTCGCTCGACCTGGGCCGACTACGACGCCGCGAAGATCAGCCGCGGCGGCGGCGTGTTCGAGCGCTCCGCCAAGTCCATCCCCTTGAGCCCGGAGGTCAAGCGCATGCTCGGGGTGAGCGACGACGCCCTGAGCGGCCAGGACCTCATCAGGGCCGTCCTGCGCATGGAGGTCGACCTCCTCTGGAACGGCGGGATCGGCACGTACGTCAAGGCGTCGAGCGAGCGCAACGCCGAGGTCGGCGACTCGGCTAACGACGGCGTGCGCATCGACGGGACGGAGCTGCGCGCGACGGTCGTCGGCGAGGGTGGGAACCTCGGCTTCACGCAGCTCGGGCGCATCGAGTACGCGCTCGCCGGCGGCCGGATAAACACGGATGCCATCGACAACAGCGCCGGCGTGGACACCTCCGACCACGAGGTCAACATCAAGATCCTCTTCCAGCCGCTCGTGGCCGCAGGCACCGTGGCGTTGGCGGAGCGGGACGAGCTCCTGAAGGCCATGTCCGACGACGTGGCGCGGCTCGTGCTCGCGCATAACCGCGCTCAGCCCCTCGCCCTCAGCCTCGCCCAACGCGCGAGCAGGGAGGACCTGGGGCTGTACTCCTCCCTTCTCGACTACCTCGTCGAGAACTCCGGCCTCAACCCGCACGTCGAGAAGCTCCCGACCGCCCGCCAGCTCGAGGAGCGGCGCCGGGCGGGGCAGGGGCTCACCCGCCCCGAGCTCTCCGTGATGCTCGCCTACGTGAAGATGGGTCTGTACCGTCGCCTCCTCGAGACCGACCTCCCGAGCGAGCCGCGGCTGCAGCACTACCTCCTCGAGTACTTCCCCGCCGCGGTGCGCGAGCGCTTCCCCGAGGCGATCGCTCAGCACCGGCTGCACCGCGAGATCGTCGCCACCGTGCTCACCAACACCCTGGTCGATGAGCTCGGCCTCGCGTTCGTGCACAAGGCCATGCGCCAGAACGGCGTGACGCCCATCGAGGTCGTGCGCGCCACCCTGCTCGCGCTCGAGCTCCTCGACGCCAAGGCGGTCCGCGCCCACCTGGACGCCAGGGCGGCCGACGTGCCCGCCGAGGCGTACTACTCGGCGCTCGAGCAGCTCGTGGCTGCCGTCGAGAGCGTCGTCGGCTGGATGCTCTTCAACGACGTCGGGCACGGCGGCTTCGACGAGGCCGTCACCGCCTACCGCCCGCAGCTCGCCGAGCTCCGCGGCTCCTTGGTCGAGCGCCTGCCGGAGGCGGAGCGCGACCGCTACGACGCGGCCGTCGCCGACCTCGTCGAACAAGGCTTCGAGACCCCCGACGCCGAGCTGATAACGGGCTTCGACTACCTCGCCGACTCGCTGAGGATCGTCGACATCGCGTCCGACACGGGCGTGCCCCTCGGGCACGCGGCGCAGCGCTTCTACCAGCTCGGCGAGCGGCTCTCGCTCGGCTGGCTGCGCGAGGCCATCGAGTCCTTGCCGAGTAGCGGCCAGTGGGAGCAGGTGGCGCTCGTCGGGCTCGTCATGGACCTGCGGTCCGTCCAGCAGGGGCTCACCACCGCCTACGTCGCGTCCGGCCCGGACGAGAGCGCTGGCGTCGACGCGGCCCTGGAAGCGTTCGTCAAGACCGCCGGCGGCTTCAAGCGCTTCGAGCTGGCCCTCGAGCAACTCCGCGAGCCTGGGGTGCTCGACCTCGCCTCCGGGTCGGTCCTCGTCAGGATCCTCGAGCAGGCGCGCACGGCGGCGAACGCCGGGGCCATGAAGCGGGCGGTGGCGCCTGGGCGCTGACGTTCTCGTTGGCTGCGGCGTGGGCGGGGGTGACGAGTCGAGTAGCGGGGGGGGGGGGGGGGGGGGGGGGCGGGGGGGGGACCCCCCCCCCCCCCCCCCCCA